>CAYLJL010000009.1:0-16186 GCA_964384005.1 uncultured Lachnospiraceae bacterium
GTAACTTTTAAGTTTAAAAAATTATTTTTATTTTCCTTTGTGCTGTGCTTCCTTAATTATTTTATAAATTTCATAAAGAGCCGTAACATCAGAGAAAGCTCTGTGGGCGTTATTAAGTTCAATTCCAAAATGTTCCGCTATATAACTGATATTATTTTTTTCAAGCCCTAAATATTTTCTGCTTAAATATAAAGTATCAACAGCCGGATTTTTGCAGTTTTTTCCCATTCTTTTCAAACCGCATATAAGAAACCCCATATCGAATCTCGCATTATGAGCAACAAGCGGTAAATCCTCTATAAAATCCATAAACTCCGGCAAAACCTCCTCAATAGTTCTTTTACCCGAAACCATCTCATTAGTTATATGAATTTTATCAGAAATATACGGCGGAATAGGCATCTGTGGATTTACAAGTTCGTTAAATTCCCCGACTATATTGTTATCAATAACTTTAAGAGCGCCTATTTCCACAATCCTGTCCTTTTGAGGATTTAACCCTGTTGTCTCAAAATCAAATACTACATAATTATCAATATTCGGGTCGGTAATTTTTTTATATTCTATTTGCGAATCTTTTTTAACTTTTTTAGGGTTGTACTTGTAAAACTCATTTTTTTTCAAATCTGATTTTTTAATAAGAAAATTTATGTAGTTATGCATAATTAAAAACTCCTGAAAAGACCAATAACTTTCCCCAGAATAGAAACATCATTTAATATAATCGGTTCAAAGGCGTCATTTTCTGGCTGAAGTCTTACATGGCCGTCCTCAACAAAAAATCTCTTACAGGTTGCCGAATCCTCAATAAGAGCGATAACAATATCCCCGTTCGCGGCAAAAGACTGTTTGTTTACAATAACAAGGTCTTTGTTAAAAATACCCGCTCCAATCATACTATCACCCTTGACTCTGAGCATAAAGGTTTCATTGTTTTTCAAATACTCCACAGGAACAGGAAAATGTCCCTCAATATTAGCTTCCGCAAGTATAGGCTCTCCGGCGGTCACCTCGCCGATAATAGGCACCTGCGCAACCTCCTTTTCGGGAGTATAAAAATTAGTTTCCAAAACCTCTATATGTCTTGTTTTTGATTTTGAGCGAGAGATATACCCCTTTTTTTCAAGATTTTTAAGATTGAGATGAACTGAAGAAGTAGAGGAAAGACCTGCGACCTCGCCTATTTCTCTTATTGATGGCGGAATCCCTTTTGTTTTAATTTCCTGTTTTATAAAATCAAAAATAATTTGCTGCCTTTTTGTAAGTTTTTCCATAAACAACACTCCTGACTTAATAGTGTAAACATTTATTCGTATAAAATCAACAAACCCCATCTTCTAAAAAATATTGAATTTTCAATGTCTTTTCCGAAAATTTTATATATTTTTTTGTCATTTATGATTATATTATATCATAAATTCCGAAAATGTAAAGTAATACACAAATATTTGTTCTATTTTTTTGTATAATTTATATTGATTTAGTTTTTTATATAATGTTATTATATATTTATGGAAATAATGGTTAATTATGGAAATATAAAAACTTTATCTTTTACAATTAAATATTTAAAGGAGAGTCAAAATGAGTATACTATGCGCATCAGAAAATCAAACATTAATAGTAAAAATAGTAGGTGAAATCGACCATTGTTCATCGAATGAAATAACAAGCAAAACAGATAAGGAATATAAACGCTTAAACAGCAAAAATATAATCTTTGATTTAAGTGATGTAACATTTATGGACAGTTCGGGAATAGGAGTAATAATGGGAAGATATAAAAATGTTGCCGCGAATGGAGGGATTGTAGCCGCCGCGGCGATAAACAAGGATTTAAAAAAAATATTTGAAATATCGGGGCTTTTTAAAATAGTTAAATATTACGAAAACATAGATAAGGCGTTGAAAGAATTTTCATTAAGGGGGTAAAACAACATGGACTACGAAAATAAGATGACAATAAAATTCCGGAGTACCCCCGAAAATGAGAAGTTCGCGAGAACAAGCACAGCAATTTTTATTTCGCCGCTTAATCCCACACTAAGTGATATAAACGACATAAAAACCGCCGTATCGGAAGCGGTGACAAATTCAATAATTCATGGCTATGAGAATAATTCGGGAGAAGTATTGTTAGAATGTATCATAAAATCAGATACTGTTTACATAAAAATAGAAGATGAGGGGAAAGGAATAGATAACATAGAAAAAGCGATGTCTCCTCTTTACACATCAAAACCGGATTTAGGGCGTTCGGGACTTGGTTTTACCGTTATGGAGTCATTTATGGACAATATAAAAGTATCTTCAGAAGTTGGCATAGGCACTACAATAGAAATGACAAAAAAAATAACAGACAGCGGTTTTAAAGAAAAGTAGCCCTGCATAAATATGAATAATACGACAGAACTTATAAAACTTGCCCAACAAGGAAATGAAGATGCGAAAAAACAGCTTATAGAAGAAAATACAGGATTAATCTGGAGTATAGTAAAACGTTTTTTAAACAGAGGTTATGAAGCGGAGGATCTTTTTCAGATTGGGTCAATAGGTTTGATAAAATGTATAGATAACTTTGACTTTTCTTATGATGTAAAATTCTCAACTTACGCCGTTCCTATGATACTTGGTGAAATAAGGCGTTTTTTACGTGACGACGGTCTTATAAAAGTCTCCCGCCCCTTAAAAGAACTTGCCATAAAAGCAAAACAGCTTGAAGATGAAATAAGAAAAAAAACAGGAAAAAGCCCCGCGATAAATTTTATCGCAGAAAGTCTGAACACAACAGTTGACGAGCTTATAGCGGCTCTTGACTCAAGTAAGGAAATCGAATCAATATACAGCACTGTTTATCAGAACGACGGAAACCCCGTTTATCTGATAGATAAATTAAACACAAAAGAAAATGACGACGAAAAAATGATAAATAATATATTATTAAAACAGCTCATAGATAACCTTCCGGAAAGGGAGAAAAAAATAATAAAACTCAGATATTTTGAAGATAAGACCCAGACAGAAGTAGCGAAAGAAGTAGGTTTATCACAAGTACAGATTTCAAGAATAGAAAAAAAGCTTTTAACCGCTTTCAGAAATGAATTATAAAATACCGTTTTCATGAGGTGTTTATATTTTGAATTCCGAAAAATCCGAAGATTTACTTAACATAGCTCTCAATTTAAGCCGTACGGAGTTTGAAAAGAGTACGTTAAACACAGGCTATGATTTTTCAAAAAATCTTTGGGAAGTTATTGTTAAATATAACGGAAGCTTAGAGCAAATTCAAGAGGATTTAGACGTACAGATTGAGATTTTATCTTCAAATTACGCGATAATAACTTTGTCCGAGGAAAAAATAGGGCTTCTTTTAAATTACCGGCAAATAGAATATATTGAGAAACCAAAACTTTTAGAGTTAATGTTAGATAACGCCCTTCGCGCGTCCTGCATTCCCCAGATAACGCAGATAGACAGAAATCCTTTGACAGGAAAGGGTGTAATCGCCGGAATAATTGACTCCGGAATAGACTATACACACCCTGATTTTATAAATCCGGACGGAACAACAAGAATACTTTATATATGGGACCAGACCGACAATTCAAAAACTCCGCCAAAAGGATTTTTAAACGGCTCTGAGTATACATACAATGAAATAAACGAAGCCCTTTCATCAAAAAATCCCTTTGAAATTGTTCCGGAAACAGACACTGTAGGACATGGAACGGCAGTATCAGCAATAGTGGCCGGAAACGGCAGAAGAAGCGGAGGAACATATAAAGGCGTTGCCTATGAAAGTTCACTTATAGTAGTAAAACTTGGTGAAACGGGACGAGAATCTTTTGCGAGAAATACCGAAATAATGAGAGCAATAAAATATGTCCTTGACAAAGCTATAGAACTTAATATGCCCATAGCGATAAATTTAAGTTTCGGAACAAATAACGGTTCCCACAGCGGAGATTCTCTTTTTGAAACATATATAGACGATATGGCAAATATATGGAAATGCTCCATATGTGTAGCAAGCGGAAACGAAGGTTCCGCGGGTAAACATTATGAAAACACAGTCGGACAGGGAGAAACTCACGAAATCGAAGTACTTGTCACAGATGGATTAAAATCTCTTTTTATAACCTTATGGAAAGACTTTTCCGACAAATTCAATTTTGAATTGATAGCGCCCAACGGTGATTCTACGGGAATGATAAGATATAACGCGCAAACGGTTCAGACTAATTTAACGAACTCAACAATTTTTACAAATATCGGAAATCCCACGCCATATAATATAGACCAGCAGGTATTTTTCGAGATAATAGCAAACGCGCAGAATATTCCGTCGGGAATATGGCGTATACGTATTTACGGCTACAGTGTAATAATGGGAAAATATAATATATGGCTGCCCGTAACCGAAACCTCTGCAAGAGGCACATATTTTTTAAGTCCGACAATAAATACAACACTTACGCTTCCGTCAACAGCGAAAAATGTAATAACTGTCGGCGGCTATAATTCATTGACAAACTCAATATCCGACTTTTCCGGCAGAGGATATACAAGAAAATATGAAATGGTAAAACCTGATGTAGTAGCGCCCTCTTATTCAATAACAACCGCAAACACATCGGGAGGTTACACACCTCAGACAGGAACAAGTATAGCGGCGCCCTTTGTAACAGGTTCATGCTGTATTTTAATGGAATGGGGAATTGTTCAGGGAAACGACCTGTTTATGTATGGGCAAAGACTGAAAGCGTATTTAAGGCTTGGAGCGGCAAGAGATGCTAATATAACTTATCCGAATCGCGAGTGGGGATATGGGAGACTATGTCTCGCTAATGTTTTTAACAATTTAAGCCTTCCCTCAGTAATTAACGCCGCACAACTGAACCCCGTAAGTATTTCCTCAACAATTAACACGGCTCAGCTAAGCTCTGAACTGCCAAAAGAGGAAATAATAAAATCCAACGATTATGCTGATTTTATCGTAAAATTAAACACTTCTTCAAGAACACTTATAGAAAACGACCCAAGCATAGCATATTGTAAATTTATAGATACAGATTATGCCATAGTTTACATTAAAAGAGATATTGCCCCAAATTATCAAATTAATGCGCTTAACTCATATATGAGCGATCCGTATATCCTCGGTTTAATGGATACTTCCGCTCTTGACGCGGCGGGAATATTAAATATCCAGACTCATCCGTATCTTAACTTAACGGGGCAGGGTGCGCTGATAGCGATAATTGATACAGGAATAGACTATACAAACGAAGCTTTCATATACGAAGACGGAACGTCAAAAATATACCGTATATGGGACCAGACACTAAGCGGCGATTCTGACGATGACCTTTGTTATGGAGTAGAATTTACAAACGAAGATATAAACAGAGCGCTCGCTTCCGAAAACCCTTTGGAAATAGTTCCGACGACAGATGAAATAGGTCACGGAACATTTTTAGCATCCGTAAGCGCCGGAAGAATAATATCATCTCAGAATTTCCGGGGCGCTGCGCCCGACGCGGAACTGATAGTTGTAAAATTAAAACAGGCCAAAGAATATTTAAAAGAGTCAAAATCTATATTCACACAAGCGCCGGCATTTTCAAGCGCCGATTTAATGCTTGGAATAAGCTATGTAAAAAAAATTGCCCAGACAATTATGAAACCGGTAGCAATATGTATAAGTTTAGGAACAAATGAAGGAACTCACAGCGGAACATCGTTTCTCGAAGATTATATGACAGACGTAGCTTTAAAAGACGGCTTTATTATGTGCGCCTCCTGTGGAAATGAAGCTGTAGCGAAACATCATACAATGGTAACATTATATAACGATATTCCCTCAAAAGAAATCGAGTTTCGTGTTGGAGAAAACGAACGAGGACTTTCGTTAAATATTTGGACATATCTTCCGGACAGAGTCGCCGTATCCCTGCGCTCGCCTTTAGGAGGGGTAATAGACAAAGTTCAACCCATATTAAACTCAAGGCAGGAAATAAACCTGCCGCTTGAAAACACTAAAATAATAATAGAATATCCCTCATCACAGTTTCAAAGTATAGGACAGCAAATAAAAATAAATATTACATCTCCTGTTGCCGGCATATGGACTTTAACATTATACAGTGAGTTAATAGTAAACGGGATAGTGCATATATGGATGCCTATAACGGGTTTTATAACAAATGATACAGCGTTCCTTTCTCCCGACCCGGCGTTTACGGTAGTTGTCCCCGCAACAGGCAGAAATATAATTTCTGTCGGAGGGTATAACCATACAACAAACAGTATTTACTCAGAATCAAGCCGAGGCCCAAATACATTAGGACTTTTAAATCCATATTTTGTCGCTCCTGCCGTAAATATTTCCGGAACGTCTCCCGCGGGTTTTACAACAATGACGGGAACAAGCGTCGCAAGCGCGATAACAACCGGCGCCGCAGCTCTTTTACTTGAATGGGGTTATACAAAAGGAAACGATTATAATATAAACACTTTAAACGCCGCGTCTTATTTTATAAGAGGAACCGTTCGCTTACCTGATGAAATTTATCCTAATAATATATGGGGTTATGGAACATTGAACTTATATAACACCTTTAGAGAGCTTCTTTAGATTTCAGCGTGTCGATTTTATCGACACGCTTACAAATTATCTGTTCATTTCACTATCGTTTCCGGCACTCTTATGAGATTTAATAATGCCCTCAATTTCCTCAAGACTGCTTGCCGGCATATCACCGTATATAGTATTTTTAACCGCTCCCATTGCGTTTCCGAATTCGAGAGCTTTTTCAACATCGTTATACTTTAAAATACCGAATAAAGCGCCCGCTACATAAGCGTCACCGCTTCCGATTCTATCCACAACCTCAATATTTTCATATTGTGGCTCCTCATAAAATTTCCCGTCAAAATATATAATTGAGCCAAAATTATGTTTAGTCGGACTTACAACACCTCTCCTTGTTGTAAGAACAATTTTACAATTATATTCCTCTGTATAGCTTTTCATAATTTCCTGTAGCGTACCTTTTTTTTGCATCATTCTTCTTGATGTTTCTTCAGAAATGAATAAAATATCAATATAAGGCAGAATAGTCTTTATAGTTTCTCTTGCTTCTTCCTCACTCCATAAACTGGCCCTGTAATTCACGTCAAAAGAAATAGCAGCGCCTTTAGCTTTAAAGTTTTTAATAAGTTCAATAACTGTGGTTCTCAAATCCTTATTAATGGCAAGAGTAATACCGCTAACATGAAAAAGTCTTGTTTTATCATAAATTTCGGGATTAATTTCTTCTAATTTCAAAGTTGTCATTGAAGAATGGGCTCTGTCATAAACAACAGAAGATTTTCTTGGATAAGCGCCGCTTTCAAAATAATAAATTCCGAGTCTTTTCTCATCCGAATCGTCATAGACAACATAATCGTCGCTTACATTGCCGTATCTTATTTTATATTTGATAAAACGGCCTATTTTGTTATCAGGGAGTTTTGTTATAATAGCGGAACGCACACCGAGGAAAGCCGCCCCCGAAGCAACGTTAAGTTCCGAACCTCCCGCGTTTTTCTCAAATACCTGCCCCTGAGAGATTTTTTCTTTATCAGGAGGAGATAATCTAAGCATAACTTCACCAAAACTAATCAAATCAAATTTTTTACCGTCTTGAATAAAATCCATAGCTTAAAACCCACCTTTCTAATTTTATTATATTTTTTTAAAATAACTTCGGGTATATAAAAATACCGCCGCCCACAATAAACGCAAACTTTTTCTTCTTCTCTGTGCATTATAGGAAACGAATAAATTCGTTTCCCGCAGCGCCGACTGCGAACCGCTGAAAGCGGCATTCCTATCGCAATCGTGCGCGTTGGTTATATATAGTAAACGCATTTATTTAATGCGTTTACTATAAAAATTTTACAAATCGCTATAATACAGAAATATTAAAAGGCTATTGAGGAAATCCAACTTTTTTCTTGACCTTTCTAATAGTTTTATTAGCAATATATGAAGCTTTCTCAGCGCCTTCCTTTATTACGGAATCAATATAAGCCTTATCGGCGGAAAGTTCCTTATACCTTTCCTGAAGCGGTTTAATTTCATTTATAACAGCATCTGCGACAGTCTCTTTAAATTCTCCGTATCCGACGCCCTTAAATTCCTTTTCTGAATCTTCCTGTGATTTTCCCGTTACAGCTCCGTATATATTCAGAAGATTGCTTATGCCGGGCTTATCGGCTCCGTATCTTATTTCATTGTCTGAATCGGTTACGCTTCTTTTAATTTTGTTTCTTATAAGGTTTATATCATCTAAAATATAAATCACATTGTTTTCGTTGTCGCTTTCCGATTTAGACATTTTTTTTGCGGGATTTTGTAGACCCATAATTCTTGCGCCTACTTTAGGAATAAATCCCTCAGGAATTTTAAAAACATCTCCGTAAATATTATTAAATCTTTCAGCAATATCCCTGCATATTTCAAGATGTTGCCGCTGGTCCTCACCGACAGGCACAACGTCCGCCTGATAAAGAAGTATATCCGCCGCCATAAGAACAGGATAAGTAAAAAGACCCGAATTTATATTCTCCGAATGTCTGGAGGATTTTTCTTTAAACTGAGTCATTCTGTTAAGCTCTCCCATATAAGTAAAGCAATTTAAAATCCATGCAAGCTCCGCGTGCGCCGGGACGTCCGATTGATAATATATAATATTTTTCTCCGGGTCAAGCCCAATAGCTATAAACAGGGTAAGCAAGTCTCTTGTTTTTTTTCTGAGATTAACGGAGTCCTGTCTGACTGTAATAGCGTGCATATTAGCGATACTGAAAATACAGTCAAAATCATCTTTAAAATTTTTCCAGTTTTTAAGGGCTCCCAAATAATTTCCTAAAGACGGATACCCCGACGGCTGCATAGCGCTGTAAATAACTTTCTTTTTTTCATCTGCCATAAAAATTTTCACTCCTATTCAAATCAGGCAAAAATATATTCTCTATTCTGAAATCGTTTTAACACTTTTTTCAAGCTTTTCAATAACAACACTGTCCTTTTCTTTTTCAAAAACATTGTCTTTACCGCTTATAATAATAAAATTTCCGTCCTCAAATACATTTTTATCAAAAATATCCGCAAAAGCGTCAAGAGATAAATAAGAAAATTCATTTATTATTTTAAAAGCTTCCGGTGTATGTTCTTCCGTTTTTTTACCATCTATGTTTATAATTACATCATCTTTTTTGTTTGAGAAAACAGCCTCACGGTTATTATAGCTTACTGTAAGTTCTTTAAGTTCGCCGTCCCAAACTGTTTTTCCCCCAAAAACGGAAGAAATTAATTTCACGGGAATATAATTTCTCTCATTTTCCATAATCGGCACAAGATTTTTATTGTTTTCATCAATAGGCAAAGTTTTATCGTTAAAATAAACAAAACAATTATCTTTTTCGAGAACAAGAACATTTCTTAACTTCAGCTTTTCAAGAAGTTCGTTTATAAGCTCCCTGTCATTTTCCTCGTCAAAAAAAATATCCTCATTACTGATAATAACAATATTTCCGTCAAAAAAAACATTTTTGTCAAATTCTTTTACAATCTCTGACAAAGGCGCGTAAACATTACCGTCAATAACTTCAATTCCGTTTTCAGCATCCTTTTCTTCCTCACTCAAATTATCACTTATTTTTATTTTATTGTCTTTTAAAACAACAGCCTTATTGTTATATCTGACAACGAATTCCCCTGAGGTTTCGTCCCATGTAACATATCCATCTTTAAACACCGATTGAAAAAACGACTGAGGCACAAAAACCCTGTTATTAATTATTTCGGGAACAATCAAATCATTTTCCGCATCAATGGAAAACAATTTATCATTTAATAATATTGATGAACTTCCTATTTTAATTACAATAGAATCCTGCATTTTATCTGTTTCGGAAACACTGACCTCAACCGTTTGATTCTTCATATCACCGCCATCATCAGTATCGTTCATCTGAATCAAAAAAACAATACACAAAACAAAAAAATATACAAGTATAATATTTATTACAAGCTTGTTCTTCATAAAACAAACCTCCTGGTTAAATCAATTATAAAACTTGCGGAAGTAGTCAAAAACAATTTATACTAAACAGCATTTTTAGGACTGATAAAAATTTTATTTACTCAAATTTCTTCAACGCTGCGCAACATTCGCAAAGATATGAATTTCTCGTGCGACTGTATACGACCTATTATATTAAACAACAAATTATTTTGTCGTTTCAGACTGTCGAAAAACCCAAAAAGACCAAAAAATATAAATTTTCCGAGGATTAAAGCTTCAAAAACGTCGCAGACTTTAATCAGAAAACGGAAATCGCGTTTTATAGCAAAACAACAAATTAATACAATAAAAAATAAGACCGCGGGCTGTTCAGCGCTTTGGCTTTACCAAAGCCGACTTACGCCGTCCGCATTTCTTTGCGGCGCTTATTAAAAAAGGCTTGACCCTAAACTTTATAACGGAAATCTTCGCTTTCCTCAGCGTGTCGAAAAAATCGACACGCTGAAACGGCAAATTATTTTGCCGTTTAATATAATTATTCTAAATAAGGTGTCGGGTCTACTGCCATACCGTTTTTTCTGACCTCAAAATGAACATGAACACCTGTAGAGTAACCGGAAGTTCCCGCTTTCGCTATAACCTGTCCACGACTTACCTCATCGCCCACATTAACCGTAATACTTGAATTATGTCCATATAACGTACTTGTTCCGTCTCCGTGGTCAACAATAACAGTATTTCCATAACCGCCCTTTGTACCCGCAAAAATAACCGTTCCGGCGGCAGCGGCAACAACGTCCGTATTCATTGTAGCCTTAAGGTCAAGACCCGTATGAGTTTCCTCCTGTCCGCTTATAGGATTTATACGTGTACCATACGTGTCGTTGGGTTCCGCGCCGCTATAAGCAGGTACAGGATATGCCATCTTTCCGCTGCTTGAGGAAGAAGCGGGGTTCGGTGTTGAACTTCCTGTGTTTGTATTATTAGTAGTATTACTGTTTGTATCATCAGAAGCCGTTGAATTGTCAGAAGCATTTGCCTTTGCGGCGGCTTCAGCGGCGGCTTTTTTCTGAGCGGCAGCGGCGGCGGCTTTTCTCTGAGCCTCAAGCCTTGCCTGTTCTTTTCTTATAAGAACTGCTATCTCCTCATCCGCTTCTTTCAAATCCTGAAGTTGCTGAAGATACAGCTGTTCATCTTCCGAAAGTTTTTTTACCAGTTCCTGTTTTTCTTCGATTCTTTTATCAAGAACCTTCTTTTTTTCTTCTTCCTCCGCCGAAAGTTTTTCAACTTCCTCTTTTTTGATTTTTATATTTTCAATATCCTGCGCAATTCTTTTTTCCGTAGCTTCATACTGAGCAATAACATTCTGGTCATACTCAATAATTTTATCAGCATATTCGGTACGTCTTAAAAAATCAGAAAAATCTTCCGATTCAAGAATAATCTCAAAATAACCCTCTGTACCGTTTTCATATATAATTCTCATACGCTCTCTGAAAATATCTATCTGACTTTCTTTATCAGCGTTCGCTTTTTTTAAGTCTTCTTCGGTTTTTTCCAAAATCTCCTTTGTTTCCTCAAGTTTTTCATTAAGAGCGTTAATTTCCCTCTGGACTTCCATAAGCTCGTTGTCAAGTCGTTCCACTTCTATAAGCGCTTCACTTTTCTCCTTTTGTGTTCCATCAAGAGAGTTCTGGGTTTTAACGCTTTGACTTTTTAAATCACTTTGTTCTTTCTGAAGCTGAGAAATACTTTTAGCACCGTATATATTCATATTAAAAGTAAGGCTCAAAGATAAAAAAGCAACAAAAATCAATTTTTTTGATATAAACTTTTTCAATACATACACTCCCTTTAAAATTTTATCTCAAAATTGTTTCATAATAACATTATCTACACATTAAGATGTTTTCTTATGGAAGTTATACTGCCCAAAGCGCCTAAACCGCCGCCGATAACTAAAGAAACAGGTATAATAAAAGAAAATATCTCCGAACCCGGGCAAAACTCAAACAGTCTTTTTATAATGGAAAACTCACTATACATAGCGTTTACAATCTCACCATAAAAAAACCAGCTTATAACACAAGGAATAATCGCTCCGATAATTCCTATAAGAAGTCCCTCAACAATAAAGGGTCCTCTTATAAATCCGTCGGTAGCGCCCACATATTTCATAATATTAATTTCATTTTTTCTTAAAAGCACAGTAAGCTTTATTGTATTTATAATAATACCTGTCGCGATAATCCCCATAACAATAATCAATACAATACCTATAATTCTTATTGTATTTTTGATTGCCGCGAGAGAATCCGCCGCGGATTGAGAAGCCTGAATTTTATATATGCCTTTATATTCATAATCCCCGCTTCCGATAACGCTTAATTCGGCGTTTTTATATTCCTCTAAAGAAATATCGTTCTCATCTTTTGAATTGTCAGAAATATCTTCATCCTGAACCGTGTCGGCATCTTCTGATTCATTGACATCCCCGCCGGTTTCAGTTTCGCCTGACTGAGGTTTGACAGCCGCCGTTTTAAAATTTTTCTCAACATCTTCAGATACAATTTCCTCCTCATAACTTTTCTGAATGGCAGCCGCGGCACTCATAACCTCTCTTTGATTTTCAGAGCTGTCGAGCATAAGCACAAAAGAACGTGGCAAAGGGTTGTCTTTTTCCAGACCCTCCCACATTTTCGCGTCAGCGCTTGCTATACTTCCCTTGCTTTCTTCCAGTGCTTCTTCTTTTGATATGTACCTGACCTCGGATACATGAGAAATATCTTTAAATTTCTGTTCAAGCACAGAGATGTCGTCGTCACTCACCTCATCCTTTATAAAAATATTTATACCTATTTTCGATTCAAATTGTTCGATAATATAGCTTATATTTTCAACAATACAAAGAGATATAATAAGCGTAAAAATACACGCCATAACAGTAATAATAGCGGCAAGAGTCATAAGTCTGTTTTTTAAAAGACCAAAAACACCCTGCCTTATATGATATTTTAAAGTTCTAAATTTCATCGCTGTACCCGCCTTCTCTTATGTCTCTTAAAACAATTCCTTTTCTGAGAGTAACAACTCTTTTCTGCATAGCGTCGACAATTTCTTTAGCGTGAGTCGCAACGACAACAGTTGTTCCCCTCGCGTTAATGTCTTTAAGAAGATTAATAATTTCCCATGCCGTTTCAGGGTCAAGATTTCCTGTAGGCTCGTCCGCGAGCAAAACGGGAGGCTTATTAATAATCGCCCTCGCAAGTGCAACTCTCTGCTGTTCTCCTCCGGATAGCTGATTAGGATAAGCCCTTGCCTTTCTGCTCAATCCCACCATTGAAATAACGGCGGGCACGGTTCGCCTTATTTCCCGCGGGGTCGCCTCAACGACCTGCATAGCAAAGGCAATATTATCATATACCGTTTTACTCTGCAAAAGTCTGAAATCCTGAAACACAACCCCCAGTTTTCTTCTAAAATAAGGGATTTCCCTGCGTGAAATCTCCGAAAGGTCGTCCCCGTTAAGCAGAATTCTTCCTGAGGTAGGCTCAACTTCTTTAAGAAGCATTTTTATAAGAGTTGACTTACCGGAGCCGCTCGAACCAACAATAAAAACAAATTCTCCCTTTTCTATTTCCAGAGATACATTTTGTAAAGCTTGAGAGCCATTATCATAAATTTTAGTCACATTATGCAAACTTATCAATATAATTTTCCTTTCTGTAAATAAAACAATAAAATACCGATAATATATAAATAAGTATATTCATAAAGTCTGAAAACATCATGCCTGCAAATTTTATATAACAATCATAACTTTTGCATAAAAGACAGAGTCATTTTCTGAAGTCAGAATTTTTTCTCATACAGATTTTACCGTTTTACCGATGATAATTTTATAGTAAACGACATTAATTCGCCTAATCCGCCATAATTTTCATTAATAGCTGAAATTATCTTTATAATTCATATACTTGCTTACCATAAGCATAATCTTAAAAATAATCGCGTCGTCAAAATTCCGTAAATCAAGACCTGTCATTTTCTGAAGCTTATCAAGCCTGTACACAAGAGTATTTCTATGGATATAAAGCTGCCTTGACGTTTCGGAAACGTTAAGATTATTCTCAAAAAATTTATTCACCGTAATAAGCGTTTCCTCATCAAACTGGTCCATTGACAAGCCGTGGAGAACCTCGTTAATAAACATTCTGCAAAGAGGAGTCGGAAGCTGATAAATAAGCCTTCCGATACCAAGCTGTTCATAATTCACAATTTTTTTGCTTTCCTCAAAAATCTTACCTACCTCTAAAGCCATTTTCGCCTCCTTATAAGAAGATGAAATATTTTTAAGGTCAAAAACAACAGTACCTATGGCTATATAAACGTTGCTCATCGCCTCCGCCGCCAGAGTATCATAGATAGTATTCGCGATATTCTGTATTTCCTCTTTCTCATCAACCTCGTCTTTTTCTCTGAGTTCTTTTACAAGTATGATGCTTTTTTCGTCAACAGCGGTAACGAAATCCCTGCCTTTCGCGGGAAATATATTTCTGACTATCTCAACAACATTCAAATCCTTATCTATTTCTGTTTCAATAAGAAAAACCATTCTGCTTACGTTATTTTCAATATGAAGCTTTTTGGCTCTGCTGTAGATATCAACAAGAAGCAAGTTATCCAGCAGTAAATTTTTTATAAAATTATCTCTGTCATACCTTTCCTTATAGGCCACCAGAAGATTTTGAATCTGAAAAGCGGTAATTTTGCCAATTCTGTAAGTTTCGTCATCCTCCCCTTTTGTAAGAACGACATACTCTGTATTTCCGCTGTCAAATACTTTAAAATAATGATATCCCTGAACAAGCTGAGTTTCCGCCGGACTTGCCACAAAAAGCTCAATCCTGTCAATAACAGTATTTAATAAATCCTCTTCTGTCGCCGCAACAATCTTTCCTTCTCTTTCGGCAACACAAAATTCCCTGCGAGTAATATTTTTTAGTCCGTCAATAGTGTTTTGTAATATCTGATTGGAAATCATAATGTCACTCCTTTAATATCTTTTCGAATAATTTTTAGTTTTATGGCAAGTCACAAAATTCTCAGTGCGAAACAACAAAAGGATTTCTTAATATATCAGGTTTTATTGAAGTTTATCTGTTCATTCTTTCTATTGTTTCGCTATAATTCAATGCTACAAATTTATCTTAACAAATTAGCAAATGTTACCTCAATTATACTCTTATTTATTATTGTACAACAAAATAAAAAAAAATAAAAGACTATTCTGTAAAATATACTAAAAAAATTTTTTCATAACCATTTCCGCGAACCTATCAGCAGTGTTTTCTAATAAATAAGCATACTTTTATTTCAAAATAACTTTATTATAAATAATGTTTATGATATAATGAATTAAAATTAAAAAAACCGCTTTTTAAATTAAGGAGTTAAAAATATGGAAGATAAAAAAAATCATGTCAAAGTAATAATAGATAGTACCGTATATACGTTAATTGGAATAGAAAGTGAAGAATACATACAATCCGTTGCGGAATACATAAATAATAAAATTGTCGAATTAAACAAAGGTACGTTAAATCAAGTCGGATTAAACAAAGCTTCTTTAATAGTTACGTTAAACATCGCGGACGATTATTTTAAGGAAAAAGAAAAAAACAAAATTCTTGAAGAAAAAAACTCAAAATTTGACAATAATTTTCAAATGAATAATGAACAGGCTTTAAAAAAAGACAAAGAAATCGAACAGTTAAAAGAAGAATGTCAGGCATTGGAAATAAAGACCGGTTCGTTAAACGCTAAAATCGCCGAACTTAAAAATAACCTTGAAAAATCCAAAAAAGAACTGTCCCAGACAAAATCAAAACTTGAAACCTCAGAAAAAGAAGCGTCTCAGGCCAGACCCGAACTTGAAAATTTAAAAAATGAATTATCTCTGACAAAAATCATGCTTTCTGATTCTGAGAACGAACTTTCTGACATTAAAGCTAAACTTGTGTTTTCTGAAAATGAGCTTTCTCATACAAAAGACAAACTCAAGCTTTCAGAAGATGAACTCTCCGACTTCAAAGCTAAACTCAAGCTTT
>CAYLJL010000010.1:0-15761 GCA_964384005.1 uncultured Lachnospiraceae bacterium
TGCCGATATTTTTCACATATCCGCAGGGAGTATCAGGATTTTTGTATTCAAGCATAATCTGACAAGCCTTTTTTAAATAATCCGCTCTTTTTTTGCTTGAGGGGTTGTAAATACAAATAACAAAATCAGCGTCGGAAGCAAGTTTAATTCTTTTTTCTATTTTTTCCCACGGTGTAAGCAAATCGCTGAGACTTATGACAGCAAAATCATGACTAATGGGAGCGCCTAAAACCGCGGCACCGCTTAAACAGGCGGTCACTCCGGGAATAACCTCAATTTCCACTTCCGGATAACCCCCGCCTATCTCGTAAATAAGTCCCGCCATACCATACACGCCTGAATCACCGCTTGAAACCACAGAAACGGTTTTATTCGACAAAGCATACTCAAAAGCTTTCCTGCATCTGTAAACCTCTTTTTTCATAGGTGACACAAAAATCTCTTTATCCTTGATTTTGTCTTTCATAAGGTCTATGTAACAAGTGTATCCTATAATAACGTCGCTTTTCTCAATAGCGTCCATGGCTCTTTTTGTCATTTGCTCAAATTCCCCGGGTCCAAGTCCGACAACATATATTTTTTTCATAATCTCGACCGCTCCCTGATTTTTTTTTCGCATAAATTAATAACCTCAGGATTTACATAGTCTTTCATTCCTCCTAAAAGCATATCAACGGTTTTTTCAACCGTTTTCCCGATAAGTTCAGACGTATCTTCCTGATATTTGGTTTTCAAATCGCTTTTTATAATTCTTTTTGAAATAATATTTTTTAACTTTTCAATGCTGTGTAAAGATGTCTTATAATTTTCCCAGTTAAAAAAATCCCGAGCAAATTTTCCAATTATGTCATATACCATATCAATTTTTTCGGAACTTATTTCTGTTTTAAAACCAAGCTCGTCAATATTAAAACATTCGCATATTTCTGATATTAATGGTTCAATATCTCTCGGAACCGCTAAATCAATAAGAATATCGGGTTTTTCAATTAAGACTTTAAATTTATCATAAGTAATAGTATAGTGGGGACTTTTTGTAGCGCTTACAACAAAATCCGCCCCGTCAATATAATCATACCTTTCCTTGTATTTTATCGCTTTACAGCTTTTTATAATTTCGTTATTGCCGCTTTTATAGCTTCTCAGCGTGACAAAAACCTCACAGCCCGCCTTTATCAGAAGCTCCTGAACAATCTGTCCCATTTTGCCGTTTCCTATAACAACACACCTTTTATTTTTTAAGCTTTGATATTTTTGGTTTAAAAGTTCAACGGCGGAATAAGCGCTTGAAATCGGAATATTTGATATTACAGCGTTTGTAAGGGCATATTTACCGGCGGAAACCGCGATTCTGAAAAGCGTGTTGAGGACAGAATCGGTACAGCCGTTTTTTCTGCTCATTTCCGAAGCGTAATTAATCTGACTTACAATCTGACCTTCCCCGACAATCTGAGATTTTATTCCGCAGGCAAGTTCCATAATATAATAAACTACGTCCGCGCCTTCTTTTTTTTCAAAAACTCCGTCAAACTCCTGTACTTTTGAATACTCAAGCAAAAGCTTGTCCGCGATATTCTGAGTGCCTTCCATACTTAAATAAATTTCTGTTCTGTTACAGGTTGATATAATAATACAGCCGCTTATGTTTTCAAGTTCACTTATATTTTTTGATATACGGATTGCTTTTTCCAATGTAAAAGACAGCTTTTCTCTTTGGTAAATACTATTGTTTTTATAATTGACGCCCGCCATAAAAAGCATAAGTCTATCCTCCCGTTTTCAAGCCAACCGCTAAAGTAACTCCTTTGCCTACAGTTTTTTTTATTTCAAGCCTTCCTGAGTCTGCCGCTAAAACGGCGCATCTTTCACATACATTATCAGTTCCCGTAATTTTTTCAACAAATTTAGAACCTGAAAAATCGCCTGAAATTCTGTTAAGTTCTTCCGTGCAAAAACATCTGAGCTCCGCCCCGAGATAATCGCATAGTTTTATAACAGACTTTTCATTTTTTTTCAAATCTATTGTCGCCACAGCGCAGACAGAGTATTTATCAATATTACTTTCCGAAAAAACTTTTTCAAACAGTTCTATAAGCGCATTTTCATCAGCGTTTTTTCTGCTTCCCACTCCAATATATATACACTTTGGAATTAAATTAAGAGTATATTTATAAACATTTTTTAAATATGGGGAAAGAACTATCCCTCGTTCAATATCCGGATTGCCCTGTAAAATATTTTCGGGCAATTTCTCGTCAATATAAATATCGCTTATAAGTCCAACCTTCTGCCCTTTAAGAAGCGCGGAGGAAATATATTTAATATTACCGGTATTATGTACTTTAAAATTTTTCTTAACCGCCCAGCAGTCAACCGCCCACACTCCGTTAATGTCTGTAGCGGTAGTTATAACGGGTATTCCTTCCGTATAGCGGCATATTTTTTCGGCAATAGCATTAGCGCCGCCCATATGACCTGACAATATAGGTATGGCGTACTTTCCAAGCTCGTCGCATACAATAACGGCCGGGTCTTTGTCCTTGCTTGTGATAAACCCCGAAATTGCCCTGACTGCGATTCCGACAGCGCTTATAAATATTACGACATTACCGTTTAAAAAAGCTTTTTCCGTCCATTCTTTAAGATTTCCTTTTCCCGCTTTCCAAAAATACGGCCTTACGTCAGAATCGTCAAATATGCGGCATATTTTTTTATTTAACCGCTCTCCCTTATCCGTAAAAGATATGATATAAACTGTCAAGGATTTACACCCTTTCTGAACTCGTGAGAAAAACAAGGATTATAAAGTTGCGACCTTTTATAATTATCGCCTAAAAAATCACCCACAATAATAAGAGCCGTTTTACTGATATTGTTTTCCTCACCGCGTTCAGCAAGTTCGGAAACAGTTGTTTTTATCACCTTTTCGTCACTCCAGGTAGCTTTATACACGATAGCGGCGGGAGTATCGGGACTATATCCGCCTTTAACAAGTCTTTTTGAGAGTTCCGAAAGCATACCCGCCGAAAGAAAAACAACCATAGTCGCGTTATGAGCGGCAAGTAAAGAAATTTCCTCTTTTTCCGGTACAGGGGTTTTTCCTTCCATTCTGGTAACAATGACGCTCTGACTTACGCCGGGGAGAGTATATTCCGCCTTTAAAGCCGCCGCCGCGCCAAAAAGAGAACTTACGCCGGGACATACGTTATATTCTAAATTATATTTATCGAGAATATCCATCTGTTCTCTTATCGCTCCGTAAACAGACGGGTCGCCTGTGTGGAGTCTTACAGTATTTTTTCCGTCTTTTTCAGCGGAAATCATAACCTCAATAACTTCTTCAAGGGTCATTTTCGCGCTGTTATAAATCTGACATTCTTTTTTAGAGTAATCCAGCAATTTATCATTTATAAGAGAACCCGCGTATATTATAACGTCGGCTTTTTCAATAAGGGCTTTTCCTCTTACCGTAATTAAATCGACCGCTCCGGGGCCTGCTCCCACAAAATCAATCATATCGGCACCTTTCCTTCATATTTACTTTGTTTCTTTCACGATAATTAAAGAGAAATAATTTGACTTTTCATTAACCTCATCAAGATTTCTGTATATTTTTTCATTTTCCATACCGCAGCACTCTACCATTACGCTTTTATCGAGCAAATTTTCGTCACGTAAAAACTCACGTATATCAGAAATCGACCTGCCGGCTTTCATAAGTACCTTTGTACCGCTAAGTTTAACACCCTCTTTAACGTTATCATATGAAGATGGAAGTATAACAAGGGGTTCGTCTCTTTCGCAAAGGGGTATATTAAGTCTTGCGGCGGCGGCGCAGAAAGAAGTAACAGCGGGAATAATTTCCGTTTCATACCCTCTTTTCAGAATAATTGAATTTATCTGAATATAAGAAGAATATACCGTCGGGTCACCAAGAGTGATAAAAGCCACATTTTTGCCATCTATAAGCTTTTCCTCAATCATATCGGAAATTTTCATATAGTTTTTTTGAAGTTCGTCAAAATCCTTGTTCATAGGCATAGCACAATCCATAACAAATTTATTTTCTGTATATGTCTCTATTATATTAAAAGCCGTCCTTTCACCGTTTTTCATAAGAGGAACGGCAATAACATCAGCTTCTTTAATAATTCTTAAAGCTTTAAGAGTAACAAGTTCTTTATCTCCGGGCCCTACGCCCACCCCGAACAATTTACCTTTACGCATAAAAAACCTCCTTTAAAATCCGGGGTTTTATCCAAACCCGCGGGAAATTTCGCGGTAAACTCCGTTTCGCTGTTTGAAAACGATAGCTTCAGGAAAATACTGTATACTATAAGTACGCCATAAAGCAAAAATTTTTTATGTCGCCCATACACTGCTGTATAAATAACGTGAGTTCGATGAAAAATAACAGCGAAACGGAGTTTCGCACAAGAGTTTTTGTCAAACTTTTTTTAAAAAGTTTGCGGAGTTTGAGGCAGAGCCTCAAGGTTTTTACGCTCCAAGAGCATTTTGGGAGGTCTGGAACCTTTTTGCGATAGAAAAAGGTTCCATTAACTATAAATTTTTGTCGAACTCACGTTAAAAATAAACAAGTTCGGCGGCAGAAAATCCTTTTTGCTTATGTTTAGTCAGTCAGCACAGACGGGCTGACTATGCTCTCCTTCCTCCGCCCTGCAAAAATAATTTTCAGCCCGTCTCCTTTTGCTAATTTTCAAGTTGATTGACTATAATACTTTTGCTATTTAAGGAGTTAATATTATGAAAATAGGATATTTAGGTCCGGAAGGCACTTTCAGCGAGCAAGCCGTTTTAAAAATCGCCAAAAACGATGAAACAATACCTTTTCCCACTATTTGGGAGGTAATTGACAGCGCCGATACAGGGGAAACGGATAAATGTGTGGTTCCTATAGAAAACTCAACGGAAGGGTGTATTAACATAACGGTAGACAGCGTCATTTTTGACACGAATTTATATATACAAGGTCAAATAAATCTGCCTATTGAGCAAAATATGATAATAAAAAAAGGAACCGACCCAAATAAAATAAAAAAAATTTATTCCCATCCTCAGGGACTCGCTCAGTGCCGTCCGTTTCTTCAGAAAAATTATCCGGACGCCGAATTGATAAGCACAAACTCAACGGCCGACGGAGGAAAAATAATAAAACACAGTGAAGAAGACTGCGCGGCAATAGGTCTTTCAAGGGTAGCGGAAATTTATGATTTGGAAATTCTTCATAAAAGCATACAAAGTGATAATCAGAATTTCACACAATTCGCCATTCTATCAAAAAATGATACGACAAAAAACCTTGACTCCCAAAAAATTTCCATAGCGTTTTCAACCGACAATTCGCCGGGAATGCTCTGTAAAATATTAAATTTATTTGAGATATGGAATTTGAATATGACAAAAATCGTTTCAAGACCAATGCGCCGCAAAGCGGAAGAATATGTTTTCTTTACCGACCTTGAAACAAATAACTCTCCCGATGATATAAAAAACTGCCTTTTAATGGTACGCCGAAAAACGTCATTTTTTAAAAATTTAGGTTCTTATCCCGTATACGACTACCGTTGAAATAAAAAAAAATATATGCTATAATGAGTCAGAGACTATCAGCGGGTTTACTTTGCGCACGGACATATTGCGGCAAAGCCGCAAATTCTTTATACGTCCATATGCATCTGTTTTATAGTGAACGACAAATTATTTTGCAGTTCGCTATAAAAAGCAAATATTGGGGATTTGCTTTTTAAGTTAAGGAAACACCGCACAAAAAAATTATAAAAATTACAGCGAAAAATAAAAATACATATTTACCGGGTTTTTGCCTTATGTATTTTTTATAGTCAGTCAACTTGAAAATGAGCAAAATGAGGCGGGCTGAAAATCCTTTTTGCCGCCGAACTTCTTTATTTTTAAGTTGATTGACTATATTATAAGAAACGAATTTATTCGTTTCCTACAGCGCCGGCCGCGAGCCGCTTAAAGCGGCATTCCTGTCGCTATCGTGCGCATTGGTTATATATATTAAAGCAAGTCACAAAATCTTTAGTGCGAAACAATAAAAGAAATCCCTGATATATCGGTTTTATTGAAAATTTCTTGTTCATTCTTTTATTGGTTCGCTATAAATGGGGGATATTTTATGGGAATTGCGCAGGATTTTGATATAACAAAAAATATACGCCTGATAGAAATGTTAAAAAATCAGCTTCTTACAAATATAGCTGATTTATATACAAATCTTTCGGCCGATGAAGCAAATTTAAGCGAGAGAAAAGAGTTGCTTTCAGATTTAATTATAATAACCTATATGCTTTCAAATCGCCTTGGATTTTCGCACAGCAGTATAGATATAAAAGCCGTAAAAAAGCTAAGACTTGGAATACTTGACGAAAAACAATCAATGTACACGGACACGGCGTCTCTTTTAAGACATTTATCCCGTAATGTTTAATACAGAGAAACAATAAAAGAATAAACAGGCGGGCCTTGATAAAACCTGATATATCAGGCAGTTCGGCGTGCATAAAAACGTAGCGCAGAAATTATTTTTGAATTTTGAATTTTACGGTATTTTTTTAAGTTAATTGATTTTTCCATAAATTATATATGACAATTTTAAATATATAATAATTTTCAGACGGGAAACCACTGATTGATTCAAAAAATTAAAAATCATTTTTTAAAAAAACAGAAAACGACAGGAGTTTTTTTCACTGAAAAATACTCTATAAGCGTGTTCTTTATAGTCAATCAACTTGAAAAGTGACAAAGATAAAAATTATTTTCGCAAGGCAGCAGAAGGATAGCATAGCCGTAAACCTATGCCGGCTGACGCTGAAGCCGCGAAAATAATTTTTGACCGCGGTACTTGTCCATTTTTTAAGTTGATTGACTATAAATTCAAAAATTATTTTTAATATTATTAAATCAGTGTTTCCTTAGATTTTAAGGAGTTTTTTAAATGATAAAAAATATGTCCGGAAATGAGTACCTTTTTCCGTATGCGGTAATTGACTCAAATCTCAATATTGTTTTCTCAAATCATAAATTCAATGAGGAGTTCAGTGTAAAGGAAAACAAAAAGACAGAATTAAAACTAAGCGACCTTATAGATGAGTATAACCTGAATATAAAAGAGCAAAACGCCGTAATACGGGCGAAATGCTATAAAGTCTATACTTCTCCTGCCATAACAGAGGACGCTGAGGAAAAATATTATAATGTCTTTTTAATATTAAATGAATGTGCGTCAAGTAATGAGTGTGTGATTAATAAAGTCGCGGTAGCTTTAATTTTTATAGATAATTACGCGGAAGTTTTAGACAGCGTTGAAGGTGTAAAACATCCTCTGCTCACCGCGATAATCGACAGGAAAATAAATTCAATGGCTCACGGAATAGGCGGAATTGTGAAAAAACTTGAGAAAGATAAATATATATTTATCTTTTCGCAGGATAAGCTTAATTATCTGAAAGAAACTAAATTCTCGATTCTTGACCAGATACGGGAAATTGATATGGGAAATAAGCTTCCTATAACATTAAGTATAGGTATAGGGATAAACGGAACAACATTAAATCACTCAATGGAATACGCCCGCGCGGCAATCGACCTTGCGCTTAGCCGCGGAGGCGATCAGGCTCTTATAAAAGACGGGGACGACTATACCTTTTTCGGAGGAAACTCAATCGAATTGAATATAAATACCCGTGTTCGCGCGAGAGTAAAAGCATTCGCGTTAATGGATTTAATACAGGAATGTTCAAATGTCCTGATAATGGGACATAGAAATTCCGATTTGGATTGCATAGGTTCTGAAATAGGAGTATATAAAATAGTACACACCATAGGTAAGGAATGTAACATAGTTTTAAATAAAATAACAACAAGTATAAAGTCATTTTATGACCGGATAATTACAGAAACGGATTATGCGGAAACAGCATTCATAAACAGTGACGAGGCTCTGAAAAAAATAAAGGAAAACACGTTGCTGATAGTCCTTGACACTCACAAACAAAGTATATGCGAATTTCCGGAGCTTATAGATAAAATAAATAAAATTGTCGTTTTCGACCATCACCGTAAAGGAACTGAATTTATAGAAAACGCCGTTTTAACATATCATGAGCCTTACGCGTCCTCTACCTGTGAACTTATAACAGAAATGTTTCTTTATATAAACAAGGATATATCTTTATCAAATGTTGAGGCGGACGGACTTTTAGCGGGAATAACCGTTGACACGAAAAACTTTGCTTTTAAAACGGGTACAAAAACCTTTGAGGTAGCGGCGTATTTAAAAAGAAAAGGCGCCGATACTATTCGGGTAAAAATACTTTTTCAGAATTCAATAGAATATTACGCGCTAAAGGCAAAAGTTATTGAGGGTATGAAAACCTTTAACGATAATATGGCGATAGCTGTGTCCGAATCGGATGTTGAAAATCCGCCGCTTCTCGCGGCGCAGGTATCGGATGAGCTTTTAAACATAAAAGGTATAGAAGCCTCTTTTGTGCTTTGCCAGAATGAAAATAAAATAAATATAAGCGCCCGGAGTTTAGGAAAAATAAACGTTCAGATTATAATGGAAAAACTCGGCGGCGGCGGGCATCAAACTGTTTCGGCGGCGCAGATAAATGAAATCGATACTGAAAAAGTGCTGATAATGCTGAAACTGGCAATAAATGAATATTTACAGGAGGTAAGATAACAATGAAAGTAATATTACTCGAGGATATAAAAGGAGTAGGAAAGAAAGAACAGATAATAAACGCAAGCGACGGTTACGCGAGAAACTTTCTTCTCGCAAAAAATAAAGCCCTTGAGGCGACCCCCAATAATTTAAAACAGCTTGAGCATAAGCAAAAAGCCGAAGAAGCTAAAAAAGCGGAAGAATACGCGAAAGCAAAAGAACTCGGCGAAAAAATAGACGATATTTCCGTTACAGTCGCCGTAAAAACAGGCAAAGGAGGCAAACTTTTCGGAGCGGTCACAAATAAAGAAATAAGCGCCGCTCTGAAAGAACAGCATAATCTTGATATAGATAAAAAGAAAATCATAGTAAATGACTCGATAAAGGCAGTCGGAGAAAAAACCGTTGATATAAAGCTTCATACAAAGGTCACCGCTAAACTTACCGTAAAAATAATTGAACTTGAATAGACTTTTTTCTAAACTATGAAATTAAATCAATCCGATAAAAAAATATTTTATTCAATGTTTTAGCTAAAGGCGTTTTGCTTTTTTAACGCCGAAAGCGTTAAGAAATATTGCAGAAAATATTTTTTTCTGACAATATTTGTATCAATATGAAGTTTTGAAAAAAGTCTAATAAAAAAATTTTAAGGAAAGCGCATCTTTCCGTTATAAAGTTTAGGGTCAAGCCCTTTTTAATAAGTGCCGCAAAGAAATGCGGGCGGACGAAATCCGACTTGGCCGCACAGGCGGGCAGTAAAGCGCAAGCTTTGCGACCAGCCTTTTTCAAAGCAAAAGCACTGACATTTTCCAAAATTATTTTTGTTTTTTGAATTGTCCGGTGTTTCCCGGGAAATTATTTATTGTTCGCTCGAAAATTTTCAAATTTGCTGTAAATAGGAGGTAAAAAACTATGCCTGAAAACACAAACACGGCGCAAAATGAAAATATATATGTAAATAAAATACCTCCTCACGACCATGACGCGGAACAAGCGATTTTAGGCTGTATGCTCTTTGACAACGAAGGAATAAGCGCCGCTTTCGAGAAATTAAAAGGAGACGATTTCTACCGCCCCGACCATAAAGTTATTTTTGAGGCGATAACCGAGCTTTTCAGTGAAAACATACAGGTTGACTTAATAACCTTAAAAAATAAGCTTGAAAAAAAGGGAATGATTGAACAGGTCGGAGGAATAAATTATCTTGCGGAACTTGCCGGAACCGTTTCAACAAGCGCGAGAATAAACGATTATATAAAAATAGTATATGAAAAATCTATTTTGCGAAAATTAATAAAAGCTTCCGCCGTAATTTCAGAAAAAAGCTATGCCGCACAGGATAACTTAGACGACGTCCTGAATACGGCGGAACAAAGTATTTTTTCAATTCTTCAGAATCAGAAATCAGAGGATTTTACCCATATAAACGACATTTTAATTGATACAATAGATAAAATAGAAGAAATATATTACTCAACAGAGAAAATAACAGGACTAAAGACAGGTTTTAAAGATTTTGACTATAAAACGGCGGGACTTCACCCGTCAGATTTAATTCTTATAGCCGCGAGGCCGTCAATGGGAAAAACGGCCTTTGCGCTCAATATTGCTTTAAACGCCGCCGTAAAAGAAAAAATACCGACAGCTATTTTCAGCCTTGAAATGTCAAAAGAACAGCTTGCCAACAGGTTAATCTGTTCACAGGCAATGATAGACGCTCAAAAACTCCGAACGGGCGGTCTGAATTCAGAGGACTGGGAAAAAATAGCACAAGCGACAGGAGAAATCTCTGAAGCGCCGATTTACATAAACGACGTTCCGGGAATAAATTCTGTACAGCTCAGGGCCATGTGCCGAAAATTAAAGCTTGACGCGGGACTCGGTCTTGTAATAATAGATTATCTTCAGCTTATGAGCGGACACGGGAAAAATGACTCAAGACAACAGGAAATTTCAGAAATCTCACGGTCGCTGAAAGCAATCGCCCGTGAAATAAACGCTCCCGTAATAGCGCTGTCACAGCTGAGCCGCGCGCCTGAAGCAAGGGCGGACCACCGGCCTATGCTTTCGGACTTGCGAGAATCCGGGGCGATAGAACAAGACGCCGACCTTGTCGCTTTTATATACAGAGATGAATATTATAATCCCGAAACCGAAAAGAAAAATCAGGCTGTAATAATTATAGCAAAGCAAAGAAACGGTCCTGTGGGAACAGTTGACTTAATCTGGCTGGGAGCATATACAAAATTTGTAAATATGGAAAAGGACTTCTGAAAAATCAATGGAACACTGATATTCGGTGATTAAAAATCACCGAATATCAGTGTTCCATTGATTTTTTTACTATAAAATTCTCAGTTTCCGCCTCTGAGTTCTTGCCTGTTATTGTATACAACATCTATTTCCTTAGCGATAAAATCCTCTGTATTTCTTGAAATCTTCAAGACATATTTTAAGATTCTGTTCGCATTGTTCTAAAAGGCTATCCGCATATTCAACAGCGGAAATACGCATTTCTCTCGCGGTGTCTTTTGCCTCTCCCGTAATTAAAGCGGCTTCCTCTTTCGCCTTTTTTGTAATTTCGCTGTCGCTTATAAGTCTTTCGCATTTTTCTTCGGCGTCCTTAATAATGCTCTGCGCCTTATTGTTGGCGTCATTAATAATTTTATCGCAATTATCGGCAATTCTCTGTGCCTGTTTTATTTCAGCGGGAAGACTGAGCCTTATATCTCCGATAAGTTCAAATAACGCGTCCCTGTCAATAGAGATTTTTTGCGAAAACGCTTTGCGGGGCGCCCTGTCAAGCATATCCTCAAGCTCATCAAGCAAATCAAATATAGAATTCATAAAAACCCTCCTAACCAGTTAAGTTCTAAATTTATCAGTAATAATACTTTGTATTTTCTCGGGAACCATATCGGAAATATCTCCGCCAAACATTGCGATTTCCTTCACGACGCTTGAACTCAAGTACAAAAACTGTGTGCTTGTCGGAATAAATAAAGTTTCTAAATTATTATTGAGACTTCTGTTTGTAAGAGCCATCTGGAATTCATATTCAAAGTCCGAAACAGCTCTTAACCCTCTGATAACAAGCTTTGCCTCCATTTTTTTCACAAAATCACTCAGAAGTCCCGAAAATGGCATAATTTCAACATTTTTCAATTCACTTGTAAGCATTTTCAAATGCTCTACCCTTTCAAATATTGAAAAAAGCGGAGTTTTCGAAGGATTCTCCAAAACTCCTACAATAAGTTGGTCTACAAAACCGGACGCCCTTTTGATAATATCAATATGTCCGTTTGTCGTAGGGTCAAAACTTCCGGGATAAACAGCTTTATTCATTTATCCAGCCCTCCAAAAATCTGTATTTACTTAAATATAACTTATATCAATCAGCAAAATTTTCAGTGCGAAACAACAGGATAATTTCTCAATATATCATTTTTTAAAGCTTGCCTGTTTGTTATTTTATTTTTTATAGGAAACGAGTTTATTCGTTTCCTGCAACGCCGGATACGAGCCGCTGAAAGCGGCAATCGTGCGCATTAGTTTAATGCGTTTACTATATATAACTATAAACCGAGCGTTTTGTCCCGCCTGATAAAAGTCATTTTTATTTTGTTATATTTTTTTATCCTGAAAACATAAAAATTCTCAGTCAGAATATCGGGTTCCTCTGACGCCTGTTCCGCGATAATAAAACCGTTTTCACTAAGAATATCCGCATTTTCTATAGCTGTCAGGACTTCCTCAACAAACCCTTTTTTATAAGGCGGGTCCATAAAAATAATATCAAACTTTCTTTTTTCCCTGCCAAGCCTTGAAACAGCGGCAAACACATCGGATTTAATAATATACGCTCTTTCATAAAGCCTTGCCGCCTTTAAATTTTCGGAAATAACGTCAACACTTTCCCTTGAAAAATCAATAAAAGCGGCCTCTCTCGCCCCTCTCGACAAGGCTTCTATTCCAATTCCGCCGGAACCGCTGAAAACATCAAGAAAATTAATATCATATAAATCGTCGGCGATTATGTTAAACAATGACTCTTTTATACGGTCAATAGTCGGTCGTGTATCAAGCCCTTTAGGAGCTTTAATTTTCAATCCTCTCGCGCTTCCGGAAATAACCCGCATATAAAACTTCCTCCAAAATTACTTTTCAGTCAAAGAAATACCACACAATTCAAAAATAAAAATAATTTTCGTTCACTATATATTTATTATCTTTTGCGCGGGGTTTCCTCAAACATTCGCTGATTATATTATACAACATAACACACAAACTGGCAAATGCTTTTTCAATAAAATCAGCCTCAATTTTTCATAAACATAATCTTTTCTGAGATATATAATTCCAAGCGATTTAACTAACTTATAGCAAAATAATAGAATAATGCCGTCGACAAATTATAAAACCTGATATATTCAACAGTTATTTTATTGTTTTGCCCTGAAAATTTTATGGATTGCCATAAGCAAAATCAACATTTTCATTTTTAAAGAATTTATCCATTTCATAAACAAGTTTTTTGTTTTCGTCTTTTTCAAGAAGCGGGTCGCTTATGTACAACTCCTCCGAAGCCTTCCGGACTTCCTTTAAAATCCCGGTATCTTTATAAAGATTAGCTATTTTAAGTTCCGGAATTCCATGCTGCCTTGTTCCGAAAAAATCTCCGGGACCTCTCAAATTCAAATCCTTTTCAGAAATTTCAAATCCGTCTGAAGATTTTGTCATAACTTCCATACGTTCTTTAGCGACTTTATTTTGTGAATCACTGACTAATATACAGTAAGATTTTTCAGTTCCCCGACCAACTCGCCCTCTGAGCTGATGTAACTGAGCAAGTCCGAATCTTTCAGCGTTTTCAATAAGCATAATAACGGCGTTAGGTACGTTTATACCAACCTCAATAACCGTCGTAGCTACTAAAATATCTATTGAGCCTTTTGAGAACTCCTCCATAACATAATTTTTATAATCCGCTTTAAATTTTCCATGAATACATTCCACTTTATAATTTTGAAAAACCTCATTTTTAAGCTTTTCCGTATACTGTTCAACCGCTTTAAGACCGCCTTTTTCGCTCTCCTCAATGGTCGGACATATAATATAAGCCTGCCTGCCCGAGTCTATCTGCTTTTTAATAAAAGAATAAATTCTCTGATAATAAGAAGAATTAACAAAAAGAGTATCTATCTTTTGTCTCCCCGGAGGAAGCTTGTCAATAATTGAAATATCCAAATCACCGTATAGAATAAGAGCGAGTGTTCTGGGTATAGGAGTCGCCGTCATAACCAAAACATGAGGATTATCGCCTTTTTTAGCAAGTTTGTTTCTTTGTCTTACTCCAAAACGATGCTGCTCGTCAGTTATGACAAGTCCTAAATTATCAAACTTAACAGCCTCCTGAATAACCGCGTGAGTACCGATAACAATTTTTGCGTATCCAAGTTCAATAGCTTCATAAACACGCCTTTTCTCGCTTTTTTTAAGTCCTCCTGACAAAAGTACACACTTTATCCCAAGACAGCCGAAAACATTTGAAAATGATTCAAAATGCTGGCTTGCGAGAACATCCGTAGGTGCCATAAGAGCGGTCTGAAATCCATTTTTAGCCATAACATAAGAAGCCGCCATAGCGACAGCGGTTTTTCCGGACCCTACGTCTCCCTGAATAAGTCTGCTCATCACCGACCCGCTTTTGAAATCGGAAATAATTTCCGAGAAAACCCTTTCCTGAGCGTCGGTAAGAGAAAACGGCAAAACCTTCCTCAACTCGCTTATATCAAAATCTCTGACAATTACTTCACACTTCTTTTTTTTTATAAAACCTTTAACTTGCAAAAGCTTCGCCTGCAAAAGAAAAAGTTCCTCAAAAACAAGCCTTTTTCTCGCGGTAAAAAAGCCCTCGTCACTTTCGGGAAAATGAATGTTAAATACAGCGTATTTTCTATCACAAAGCTTATATTTTTTTCTGATACTGTCGGGAATAAATTCCTCTATCATACCTTCCGTATTATTGATAACGCTTTTAATAATACTTCTTATAACCTTCTGAGAAAGTCCGGCGGTCGCCGGATACACAGGGACAATTCTTCCGGTTGATAAAAGTTCTTTTTCTCCGTACAATTCAAAATCAGGCGACTCAAAAGTAAGGGAATTATATTTCAAAATTACTTTTCCCGTAAAAATATAGCTTTCGCCAACCTTCAGAGTATTTCTGAGATAAGGCTGATTGAACCAGACCGCGTATACTTCTCCTCTGTCGTCATGTATTTTTGCCTTAACAATTTGAAATACGCCTTTTTTAAACACATCTGGTTTAGCCGATATAACTCCCTTAACAGCGTTTTCCTCGTTTACAACAATTTCGTCAATTTTCCGCAAATCGCTTCTGTCAATATAATCTCTCGGAAAATGCTCAAGCAAATCCAACACAGTAAAAATACCGAGTTTATTAAATTTTTTCTTTCTTTCCTCCCCCACGTTTTTAATAACGTCCACAGAATCATAAAGCTCCATAAACTCAGCCTTTCCAAATAAAAAATGTTGATATATCCTATACATGAACCCCTTCGATAAAAACATTTACTCTGTTTACGACGAGCCCTGTAAATTCCTCAATCCTGTATTTTACCCTTCCTATAATAAAATCAGCGACGTCCATAATTTTCGCGCCGTATTCAACAACAATATGAACGTCAATATCAAGAGTATCTTCCTCAAATTTTATTTTAACGCCCCTTGTCAGCTTATCATTCTTTAAAAGCCTGACAAAACCGTCCTTCACATTTTTCGCGGCAAGTCCGATAACCTTGTCGCATTCATTAACAGCGACCCCCGCGATATATGCTACTATACCCTCCCGTATGCTTACTGTACCATACTCATTTTTAAACTCCAAAGACATATTATTATCACTCCAGACAGAAAAATAGTTTAGAAATTTATTATACCATATTAATACTTTTACGACAAGCAATTAAAGAGCGATTTATATAATAAAATATCAGACTGTCGAAAAACTCGACACACT
>CAYLJL010000011.1:0-13026 GCA_964384005.1 uncultured Lachnospiraceae bacterium
TTCCCATGGAGGTATAATAATAATTGTTTCGGAAATGTTCCGAATGTTCAATATCCTTGCGTTAACGGGCAGTACGGCGGATACGAGGGATATAACAGAGCCGGATACCCTGAGATGTTTAACGAGGTGATAAAAAGGAATATTGAGTCGGAACAAAAAAATCAGAATAATAACGCTGAAGTTTCTTTTGAGAGAAAAAGAGAAATTTCAGGAAAAATTAAAGAATTTATTAAAAACGAAAGAAACAGTTTCTTTTTTTACGAATATTTAAGGGGAATTTGCAACAAGGAAAAATTCAGAACAATTTTAAAAAAAATTTCTAATGACTGTGAAAGGGCTAAAAATATTTATACTGAGTTTTATAATGAAAAATTTCAGGGAGAAATTTTAATAGAAAACAGTAACGTAAACGAAAGCGTGGGGTTTGTTGAGGGAATATTATGGGCCCTTGAGGTGGAGAGCGATTCCATTTTCGCTATTTCGGAATTTATGAGAAGGTCTGACATTAAGGATGAAAGATTTAACAGGGTGATGTTTGGAAAAAACGCCAGAGTCGGATATTTAAGTTATATTTTATCGGCAGGATATAATTGATACTAAAGACCGGTTGATTTTTATCAATCTTTAAATAGTGTTTATGGCAATACTCAGGATTTTCAGGGCAGAACAGCAAAATAATCGCTGAGGAAACACCGCATAAAGGATAATAAAGGAAATACCGCAGAATCTTTAAGAAAAACAATAAAATAATATTTTTTTTATTGGCAAAAATTAATTTATATGATATAATTTAATGACATGAAAAATTTAATAATACTAAACGCCGTTTAATCTGTAGATAAAAATTAATAATTGATTTTTATCAATTTTAAAAATGGTGTTTAGTATAACACATTTTAGGAGGTTTTTTGAAATGAAACATATCAAAACTTTAAACACAAAATTGCTTAAAAATACTGTCGCAAAAGGCGGATGCGGAGAATGCCAGACATCTTGTCAGTCAGCCTGCAAAACTTCTTGCACGGTAGCAAATCAATCTTGTGAGAATAATTAGGGAAATACTGATTAATTAAAAAATTATTTTCAATATCATTAAATCAGTTTTTCCTTAGAGTATATGAACCGACAAACCGCTGATTACAGCAATTAAAAAAATCTTTAAGTGAGAACAAATAATTATATATAAGATTTTATCAGAAATTGCTTATTTATTTTTTTATTGGTTCGCTATAATTGCTTATATGGCGGTTTGTAAGGGGTTTTCTTAAAATTATAAGCTTTATACGGCTTTAGGTGTTTTGTATAGCTGAGGAAACGCTAAATATAAGGAAACGAAGCAATCTCTTTTCTGATTGTTTTCTGAAAGGAGCAGCATTATTATGATACATAAATACAGTATGAACGGTTTTAATATTGTATTGGACGTAAACAGCGGCGCCGTTCATGTTGTTGATGATATTGTATTTGATGTTTTGGACTTTTATGAGGAAAAAAACAAGAATACATCTGAAATCGCGAAGATTTTGAAAGATAAATATTCAGAACAGAGCGTTATTGAGGCTGTCTGTGAAATCTCGGAACTTGAAAAAAAAGGTATGCTTTTTTCCAAGGATATTTATGAGGATGTTCTGCCTGAAATCGAAAAAAGAAATCCTGTTGTTAAAGCGTTATGCCTGCATATAGCACATGACTGCAATCTTAAATGCAGGTATTGCTTCGCTCACGAAGGGGAATACCACGGGAAACGTTCTCTTATGAGTTTTGATACCGGAAAAAGAGCCATTGATTTCCTTATTAAAGCCTCCGGCGTAAGAAAAAATCTTGAGGTGGATTTCTTTGGCGGAGAGCCTTTGATGAATTTTGATACAGTTAAACAAATTGTCGATTACGCAAGAAGCGTTGAAAAGGAAAATAACAAAAATTTCAGATTTACAATCACTACAAACGGTATTTTGTTAAACGACGATATCTTAGAATATATTAATCAAAATATGCACAATGTTGTACTGAGCATTGACGGAAGAAAAGAAATAAATGATAATATGCGTGTAAGAGCGGGCGGACAAGGGTCTTATGACACTATTGTCCCAAAGTTCAAAAAAGTGGCTGAGAGCCGCGGACAAAAAGATTATTATGTAAGAGGTACTTTTACAAAAAATAATCTTGATTTTTCAAAAGACGTACTGCATCTTGCTGATTTGGGTTTCAGGCAGATTTCCGTCGAGCCTGTCGTCGCCGATGAGAAAGAAAGTTATTCTTTAAAAAAAGAAGATTTGCCTTTACTTTTTGAGGAATACGAAAAACTCGCAAAAGAAATGATTAAGCGAAAAAAAGAAGGCGGGGATTTTAATTTTTTCCACTTTATGATTGATTTGACCGGCGGCCCCTGCGTCGCTAAAAGACTTGCCGGCTGCGGTTCGGGAAGTGAGTATCTCGCGGTTACGCCGGAGGGCGACCTTTATCCTTGTCATCAGTTTGTCGGTATGGAAAACTTTAAAATGGGCAGCGTTTATGAGGGCAACCTTGATATGAAAATAAGAGCGGAGTTTGAAAATCTCAATGTTTACTCAAAGCCTGAATGCAGAAAATGCTGGGCTAAGTTTTATTGCAGCGGCGGATGTGCGGCTAATTCTTTTAATACTAACGGGGATTTTGTCACTCCTTATGAAATTGGCTGCGAGCTTCAGAGAAAAAGAACAGAGTGCGCTATTATGATTAAAGTCGCTGAGAATTAAATTTTTATTGACGTTTTTTGTTTTACGTAATATAATGAAATACGTAATTAATTTAACGGTCGGGCGTTGGGAGTTTCATCAGCGTTTATTATGTTAATAAATATTTTTACAGTGTATGACAAAATAATTTTGTTATTCGCTATAAAAGGAGGAAAACCAAAAAATGAAAAGAAAAAATGTAATTATACTTATTGTACTTTTAGTTGTCGCGTTAGGTATGAGCGCTGTTTCTTATTTCGGTATAGATATGCCTGAACTTGGGCTTAACAAAACTCTGAGCGCTGAAAATATTAAAAAAGGACTTGATTTAAGCGGCGGCGTCTATGTTGTTTATCAGCCAAAGGATAAGGACGGAAATTTAATGAGTAGTCCGTCAAGCGAGGATATGAGCGCGGCTTCTCAGCTTCTGAGAACAAGGCTGGACCTTAACGGCTGGACTGACGGCGAGGTTTCTATAGAAAACGGAAACAGGCTTCGTGTTGAAATCCCGGATATTGATAACGCGGAAGAAGCTATTGAAGGTATCGGACAAGCGGGCGTGCTCAGTTTTGCCGACGAAGAAGGCAATATTTTAGTAAGCGGTGAGAATGTATCAAACGCGAGCGTCGGAATAAGTGACACGGGCAGCAACGCCGGTTATTATTGTATAAATCTTGAATTCGATTCAGAGGGTACCGCCGCTTTTAAAACGGCTACGGAGAATAATATCGGCAAACCTATTTATATTCTTCTTGATGGTGTTCCTCTTTCATGGCCGACAGTACAAACGGTTATTTCAAACGGAAAGGCTGAGATTACCGGTCAGTATGAAAAGGAAGAAGCGACAACTCTCGCTAATCTTATTAACTCCGGTTCTCTTACATTTTCTCTTGAGCCTGTGGAACAGCAAAGCATTGGCGCCACTCTTGGAGCGGACGCTTTAAGTACAAGCTTATTCGCGGGTCTTGTAGGTATTTTGCTGGTGTTTATATTTATGGTTGTTTTTTACAGAATATCGGGCGTTGCCGCCGACTGGGCCTTGATTATTTATTTATCCGCCGAGCTTATAATACTCAATGGTCTTGACATTACTCTTACACTTCCCGGTATAGCGGGTATTATCCTTTCTGTAGGTATGGCGGTTGACGCTAACGTTATTATATTTGAAAGAATAAAAGAAGAACTTGCTGTCGGAAGAACTTTAAGGCTCGCTTTGGAAAACGGTTTCTCAAGGGCGCTTCCGGCTATTATCGACAGTAATATTACAACTCTTATTGCCTGCGCTGTGCTCTTCTGGCTTGGAACAGGACCTATCAGAGGCTTCGCTCAGACCCTCGCTATAGGTATCGTTTTATCTATGTTTACAGCGTTGGTTGTTACAAGATTTATAGTTAAAGGCTTTGTCGGAGCGGGTATTAAAAATCCAAAATTTTTTGGCGGTAAATAGGAGGTTGTATTGATGAATATTATTAAAAATAAGATGATTTATTTTATCATTTCCATTGTTATTATTTTAATCGGAATTGGATTTATGATATTTAATTATTTTAACGGAAACGGTATTTTTAACTTTGATATTCAGTTTATCGGGGGTACTTCAATTACCGCGAACGATATCGGGGCTTTTGACAATGATGATATTTCCGCTATTATCTCGGAGGCTGTAGGTGAGGAAGGGCAGATTCAAAGAGTCGGCGATACAAGCGTTAATGTTAAAACAAGAACTTTAGACGACGAGCAGATTATTGATATCAAAAGCAGAATATGCGAGAAATATGGTATTGAGGACAGCACTATCGAGGTTACCACAATAAGCGCCACAATAAGCGATGAAATGCAGGAAAAGGCGTTTTTAGCGGTGGCTGTTTCCTGTATAGCCATGCTTATATACGTATCTTTAAGATTTCGCGATTTTAAAATCGGCGCGAGCTGTATAATCGCTCTCCTTCATGACGCGTTAATTGTGCTTGCCTGCTACGCTGTTTTCAGAATTCCGCTGAATAATTCTTTTATTGCCGCAATTCTTACTGTTCTGGGTTATTCTATAAACGCTTCTATCGTTATTTTTGACAGACTTCGTGAGAATAAAAGAAGAATCGGCTCAAGAGACAGCGAGAACGTTATGAATATAAGTATTAAGCAATCTATGAGACGTTCACTTTATACGTCTTTGACGACTTTCTTTACAATTCTTGCTCTTTATATTTTTGGCGTGCAGTCTGTTAAAGAGTTTTCTCTGCCTATCGTTGTGGGTATTATATGCGGTACTTATTCTTCCGTATTCCTGGCCGGTTCTTTATGGTATATTTTTGATTCTTTCAAAAAAAGACCGCAAAAGAGCAGATAACATTGTTTTACTATAATATAAGTGGTTATATTACAAGGGGTGCCGCTTTCACGGCAGCCCTTTGATTTTGAAAGGACTGTTTTTATGGCGGTGTGGACTTTAAGAAAAAGCCGTGTCGATATAAAAAAAATGTCGGAAGAACTTAATATAAGTCCGATTTTCGCGCGGATTCTCGGAAACAGAAATATTTTCTCAAGAGAAGCCGCCAATTTATATATTAAACCCAGAATTGCTCTTATGCACGATACTTTTTTGATGAAAGACCTTGAAAAAGCTATAAAAATTATTATACGGGCGAGAGATTTGGGCAAAAAGATTTTTATATACGGAGATTATGATGTAGATGGTATTACAAGTACGGTTATTTTGTATAAGGCCCTTAAACAGTTTGGATGTATCGTCGAGTATTATATCCCTAACAGACGGTATGAAGGATACGGCCTTAACAAAAACTGCGTCAAGGTTATGAAAGAGAGAGGCTGTGATGTGGTTTTTACCTGCGATAACGGAATTGCCGCAATCGACGAGGCTTTATATATAAAAGAACTTGGTATGGAGTTTATTGTTCTTGACCATCATGAGCCCGCTTTTTCTGACGACGGAAAGGATATACTGCCCGATGCGGACGCTATTGTCGACTGCAAACAGGAAAAATGCGAGTATCCTTTTAAAGCTTTATGCGCGGGGGGAATGTCCTATAAATTTGTAAAGGCTCTTTTTGAGTTTTCAGAAACAGAGCTTGACGGAGCCGCCGAGTTATTTGTTTTCGCGGCGATTGCGACGGTATGCGATATTGTTGATTTATGTGATGAAAACAGAATTATTGTAAGAAACGGCCTCAGAGTATTGAATTCGGGAAGACGAATGAATCCCGGAATAAAAGCGCTTCTGGAGTGTCAGAGTCTTAAAAAGAAGATTACGGAGGAAACTCTTGGGTTTATTATCGGACCGTGTATAAACGCTTCAGGAAGGATAGAGAGCGCTGTACAGGCTGTTGAACTTTTTCTGGAGGAGGACTATGAAAAAGCTTTAAAAAAGGCAAGAAGTCTTGTGGAGATAAATGAGGAAAGAAAAAAAATAACTTCCGAGAGCTATGAAAGGGTTATTTATAACATTGAAAATTCCGATATAAAAAACGACAAGGTTATGGTAATTTATGATGAGAACGTTGACGAGAGTGTTATGGGAATTGTTGCGGGAAGAATTAAAGAACATTATTACAAACCTGTTATTGTTATCTCAAAGGGAGAAGAATTTGACAAAGGCTCGGGAAGGTCTGTTGAAGGATATAATATATTTGAAAATCTTTCCGCCAACAAGGAACTTTTTGTTAAGTTCGGCGGGCATAAAATGGCGGCGGGTTTATCTATTGAACATAAAAACGTTGATATTTTAAGAAAAAGACTTAATGAAAGCTGTACTCTTACCGAAAAGGAACTTACAGAGGTTATCAGAATTGACAGCGACATTTCTTTCTCTGACATAACTATCGAACTTGCCGAGGAACTTAATCTTATGAGACCTTTTGGAAAAGAAAATCCGCAGGCTTTATTTGCCACAAAAGGGGTTATTGTTAAAAGTATCAGGTATGTGGGGGCAAACGGCGATATTATTCAATTTGTTTTTTCTGACGAAAACGGCAACAATATTAAGGGTATTTCTTTCAGAGGGTTTCAGAAGTTTAAAAAATATGTTGAGGATAATTTTGACAATGAACTGAAAGAATCAATTTTAGCGGGTTTTATAAAAAACGCCTGTTTATGCCTTGATATTGTTTACACAATCGAAATAAACGAGTATAATGATAGTAAAAATATACAGCTTGTTCTGAAAGATTTCAGAAAGTCTGACAGAGCATAATCGGACTGTCGGCACGCTGAAGAGTGTTTCCGGAGGTCTGAAATCCCGGGTCTCATGGGTGACCGGCTATAGTTGGAGGCGGGTGATGGCAATATGAATTATAATATAAGCGAGTATATAATCAGAGCCTATATTTCCGACGGGGAAACTTTTATAAACGGCAAAAGGGATTTTGAGGATGGAAAAGTCACTGACGCTAAAATTATTGATTTGAAAGACAAGGTTATTTCCGCTGAGATTGACGGAAAACAGGGGAAAAGATATTCTTCTAAAATTTTTTTTGATAACAAGGGCGATATCTTAAAAACAATATGTACCTGCTGTCAGAATAAGTGCAGGCATACCGCGGCTGTTTTATTCCAGATAGCTAATTCTCCGGAGATTAAGAAAGATAAGAGTTTAAATAATTCTAAAAACAATGTTTTTAAAAATTTAGCGGAGGATTTTAAAAAACAGAATTTTTTATATAGCAATCTGAAAGTTAAAAAGAAGGTTTCTGTTTATCCTGTTTTAAAGCTTACCGATGATAACAGGTGCGGTCTTCGCTTTATTATAGGAAACCGGAATTATTATACTATTAAAAATATTTTTGCTTTCCTTGAAAAGGTTAAAAATAACGAGGATTATTACATTAACAAAAATACGTTTTTTAAAATATCGGAACTTAAAAAAGAGGCTTTTGTCTATGCGGATTTTATCGAAAGGCAGATTCTGGATTTTTCTGATTTTACGGATAATGAAAAGGCTTTTTTCGACAGCGGTTTTATTCTCAGCAAGCGGGGCGTTGATGATTTCTTTGATATAGTCCGAGGGAAAGAGGTTGTTTGTGATTTTCTTAAGGATAATGTTTTATTCTCAAATGATGAAATTGTTTTTAATGTGCGTCTGAAAAAGGGCGCGGATAATTTTTTATTAGAGTGTAAAAGTAAAAAGCTCAGATTTATCGAAGGCCTTGCTTTTGGCTATGTATTAGAGAAAAATGTCTTTTACAGGCTGGCTAAGAAAAAGTTTGAGGTAATGAAAAAAGTAAACGACGCTTTTTTTATGGCCGAAAACAATAAAATTGTTTTTTTTGAAAAGGATATTGCCGAGTTTGTAAATTTTATCGTCCCTGTTTTTGAAAAAAACAATATTCTTGAGAATATTGACGATATGTATGATGTTTTAGGAATTTCCGAGCCTAAAGCCGAATTTTATATTGAGTCGGACGGAAAGGCCGTTTTTTTGGAAATTAAGTATATTTATGAGGATTCTGTTCATTTTGACGGAATTTTAAAAAATAAAATTGAAGCTGAAGTCTTTAACATGGGATTTGAGTATGAGTTTGACGACAATTATCGTATGGCAAATGAAGATGATATATTCTCGTTTTATTATACAAATGTATCTGAATTGAAAAAATTCGGCGAGATTTTTCTATCCGAAAGCTTTGAAAAGGGAAAGATTAAGTCATATAAAAATGTTTTGGGCGGAGTCGGCGCTTCCTGCGGATTTTTGGAAATTGATTTCGATTTGAAAGATTTTGATTTTAACGAGCTTTATGAAATTTTAAAAGCTTACAAAATTAAAAAAAGATTTTTCAGAATGAAAGACGGCTCTTTTATTGACCTTATGAAAAGCGACCTTGAACCAATGCTTGATATTATCGACGGATTTGATTTATCCCCGAAGGATTTAGAGGGGAAAACCAAGATTTCAATGCCTGTGTATAACGCTCTGTATCTTAATGAAATTATTACAAAAGGCAATTATAAGATAAAAACAGACAGTGTGTATGATGAAATTGTTGAAAAATTTAAAAAGTCAAGAAATTGTTTTAAAATACCTGAAGAGCTCAGGCATATTTTAAGAGATTATCAGAAAAAAGGGTTTTTCTGGCTTAAAGCTCTTGCTTCTCTTAATTTTGGCGGAATATTGGCGGACGATATGGGGCTTGGAAAAACTATTCAGGTTATTTCCGTTATATTATCCGAGAAAGAAAAGCGACAGTCTATTATAATTTGTCCTACTTCCCTTATTTATAATTGGGAGGCTGAAATAGAAAAATTCGCGCCCTCTATAGAAAGAAAGGTTGTTGCGGGGGCGCCCGATATAAGGCGGGAAATTATTTCCGAAAAGGATTTTTACGGCGTCTTTATTACTACCTATGATTTGCTTAAACGGGATATCGAGTATTATACTGATTTTTATTTTAAATTTATTGTCGCTGACGAGGCGCAGAATATTAAAAATTCCTTTACAAGAAACGCAAAGACTGTTAAAATGCTTAAAGGCGATGTTAAATTCGCTCTTACGGGAACTCCTGTTGAAAACTCGCTCTCGGAGTTCTGGTCTCTTTTTGATTTTGTTATGCCGGGTTATCTGGGCGGAAGAAAAAAATTTAAGTCGAATTTTGAAAACCCTATCTCTAAGTATAACGACAAAAATATTTCCGATAAGCTCAGAAAAAAAACGGCGCCTTTTATTTTAAGAAGAATTAAAAAAGATGTGTTAAAGGAACTTCCGGAAAAAAGCGAAAAAATATTATACTGTGATATGAAACAGGAACAGAGAAAGCTTTATACCGCAAACCTTATTAACGCCAGAATGGAAATTGACAGGTTTATTTCAGAGGGAAGCTTTGAAATGAGACAGATTAAAATTTTAGCTTATATAACAAGGCTAAGACAACTTTGCTGTCACCCGTCCTTATTTATCAGGGATTACGAGGGCGGAAGCGGAAAGCTGGAACTTGCCCTTGAAACGATAAAAAATGTGTCGGAAAACGGACACAGAGTCTTACTGTTTTCACAATTTACCTCAATGTTAAATATTATAAAAGATGAGCTCGATAAAAGAAAAATTGATTTTTTTTATCTTGACGGAGCAACCCCTTCTTCTGAAAGAACAGAAATGTCACGGAAATTTAACGAAGGAGAAAAAGAGGTCTTTCTTATTTCCCTTAAAGCCGGAGGTACAGGGCTTAATCTTACAGGGGCGGACGTGGTTATTCATTTTGACCCGTGGTGGAATCCCGCGGTTATGGAACAGGCTTCCGACAGGGCTTACAGATTCGGGCAGATTAAAAATGTTCAGGTTTTTTATCTTGTTGCCCGGGACAGTATTGAGGAAAAAATTATTACGCTTCAGGAAAAAAAGAAAAAGCTTATTAAGTCGGTTATTTCAGACGGCGGGGAAGTTGTTATTGATAAAATGACTAAGGAAGATATTATTGAGATTTTTAAAGGATAACTTTCAGGAACTTTTAGTTTGAGGTGATTAAAATGGATTTTCAAAAAGAACTTTTAAAACTAAGTTGTTTTTTTGCCGATAGATTCGCGGAGGCTTATTCCGATATAAAACGGCAGGGAAAAACAAAGGTTTTGGAGTATTTTTATTCTATATACAGAAAGTGGTATTATTCCGCTTTTTTTGATGAGAATATTCTGTCGCCCGCTCATATTGTCTACAGAATTAATACAAATCTGAATGATGGAAATTATTTTGTACCTATCGTGAAAATTAAATCCAAAAGCAGATTTAACGGATTTGACTTTAAAATTCTGAATTATACAACGGATAATCACCCTATTGTTAAGGATTTGAGAATTTTTGCCGACAGTGTAGAGGTGGTTAATGTTGACAGCGGCGGTATTGTAATCAATAAGGATATAGAAAAGGTTTTGAATTTAATAAGTATTGACGACAGGTTTTATCTTGAGTATCTTTTGTATTTAGGAAACAGACTTAATGTTTTCAAAAAAATGCCGTCTATTTATTCGGAGGTTTACTGTATAGGCAGGGAATATCCCGCTTTTTTTGAAAATAACGATAAAAATCAATGTTTACGTAAAATTTTTGACGCCGCCGTAAGGCTTTCATGTGATAGAATAAATGATTTTTTCCCTGACGACCAATACTTTTTTTCTCCTGAGTATATTGAGAGAATTATTAAGGAGCCTATTTATGTGGAGGAGATTTTTAAGGAAATATACGGTCTGGTCGGCGTTGATATTGAGGATATATGGCAGTATGAGGAGGAATATGAAAACGGTGAGATAGGAGAATTCGCTGACGCGGTTTTATCAAGCGCTTATTTCCTGCGGATTTTAATTGACAAGTGGCTTATTATTCCTTTCGGCGATTATTTTAAATTTATTATGCCCATTTATTTTTATACTTATGATTTTAACGAAAAACTTAACGGTATTATTGACGAAAGCAAAATCTGCGGTTTTGAATTTTCCTCATCAATTTATTATCCTTGTTCTAAGTATTGCATTACTCCCCTCGCGTGCGCTTATTTTGGAATTGAGAGAGAAGCCGACGAATATGACAGGATTTTTAAAAAATATCCTATGAGCCTGATAATTGATACTATTATCCTGGGTTCTCAGGATGAAAACTTAGCCGATATGTCAAACGATTTTCAGGAAAATTCTGAAATTTATGAACTGAAAGTTAAATTTGAGGATACAAAGGAATTCTGGAAAGTAATTGAAATAGACTCAAATACAAATCTTAATATATTACATTTTGAAATATGTAAGGCTATGAATTTATATCCTTTTGGTGAATACAGCTTTTTTACCGATGAGGATATGAATCCTTTTTCGGAGTATACCCCCAAAGTAAGGGGAAGAAGAAGCGACAAAAAAACGGAGACAACAAAATTATCTGATTTGAAACTTCAGCTTAAACAGAAGTTTATATATCGAAATTCTTTAAAGTCTAATATGGATTTTACTATAAATGGCGCGCCGATAGATATTTTACTTGAGATTGAATGTGTTAAAATTAAAGAGAAAAGCAAAAATTACAGTCATCCGAGAGTTGTCAGAGCGAGCAGTTTCGCTAAAATGATGGATAAGGAAATTGAGTTTTAATATTATCTTTTTTAGTAGAATTACAGGAAACGAATTTATTCGTTTCCTCAGGCTGTCGAAAGCCACGCTTTCCTTAAAACTTTTTTGTTAATAAATTGGATTGCTATAGTTATATATTTTCAAGGCGGGGACTATAAAAATATTATTATTTTTCTATTGACTCTGCCCTTAGGACAAGGTTTATACTTTAATTAATCACAAGCGCGCGGGTGATTTCGGGAAACTCCTGACAAAAGGCAATAAAATTATTTTTATTTCTGAATTGTGTGGTGTTTCCTTTACTAAAATCAGTTTTCGGAGGCCAAAATGATTAGTATAGGTCAATTTTCAAAAATATGCTCTGTAAGTGTAAAGACTCTCAGACATTATGACAAAATCGAACTGCTTAAACCTGTTAAGGTTGATAAGTTTACAGGGTACAGATATTATGACGAAAACCAGTTCAGGCGTATGCTTACCATAAGCAGGCTTAAAAGATATGGTTTTTCTCTGACTGAAATAAAATCGTTTTTGGATTCCGATGAAGACAAAGGAGCGCTCCTTTCAATGTTACAGCGGCGGACGGGCGAGATAATCGCTGAAATCAGACATAAGGAAATGCTGATTAAAGAGCTTAGCGGCATTATTGGAAATTTTGAAAGGACAGGTGAAATTATGAATTATCAGAGTAATTACAAAGTATCTATTGTTGAAAGTGAAAAAATTTTTATTTTAAGCTCAAGACAGAGAATGTCTGTTGAGGAGTTTGGGAAATACTATGGTCGGCTTTTTGAGAAAACCTCTGAAAAGAATATCAAACCTACGGGTATTGTGCTTGCCATTTATCATGATGAGGAATGGAATGAAAAGGACAGCGATATTGAAGTGGGTATTGGAATTGATGACGAAAAAAACGCAGACGGTTCTGTTGGGGGATGTCTATGCGCGACTACCGTTCACAGGGGAAGCTACGCGAATTTGCCCGAAGCTTATGCTTCTGTCTTGAAATGGATAACGGATAACGGCTATGAAATTGCCGCCCCTCCTTATGAGATTTACAGAAATTCCGGAATGGACGGAATTCCTGTTGAGGATTGGAAAACGGACATTTATTTTCCCGTGAATAAAAAATAAAATTGGTTGGAAATTTATTTTTGTAAAAAATAAAAAAGGTGTTGACTTTTCCTGAATTGTATGATATCATAATTTATATTTATTTTAAACACTGTGATGAGGAATAGTAAGTTTTTGATGATTTTAT
>CAYLJL010000011.1:13036-15732 GCA_964384005.1 uncultured Lachnospiraceae bacterium
AGAGCACTGTCGGGTGGTGTGAGGCAGTAATCGGATAAAACTGAACTCGCCTTTGAGTGGCACGCTGAAACTTTTGAGTAGGTGGTGACGGAGGTCTACCGTTATATTGACAGGGCATCGGCTTTTTGCCTGTGCTTATATGAGTGCATTCATTTTTTTGAGTGAATTAGAGTGGTACCACGTGAGGATTATACCTTTCGTCTCTTGTTTTGAGACGGAAGGTTTTTTTATGTACAGAGGCGACGAAAGGAAATTGCAAGCAAGGCTTACCGTCGACTTGTATAGGCCCGCGGGAGTTAAAAAAAGAGTAGTCTATAGTCAATCAACTTGAAAAAGTGACAAAAGAAGGCGAGATGAAAATTATTTTCGCAAGGCAGCGGAAGGAGAGCATAGCCGGAGCCTATACCCGACTGACTAAACATAAGCGGAAAGGATTTTCAGCCGCCGAACTTGTTCATTTTTTCAAGTTGATGACTATACTACTCGATTTTACACAAATAAAATTTCAGCTTCGCTGACAGCACTCCGGCACGGAGTATGCAGACGGCTGAAAAAGAGCGGCCGCCTGCTTGATTTTATTTATATTATTATGAATTGGAGGATTGTTGATATGATGAATTTTAAAAAATACAGACCATATCCAACTATGGATATGCCAAACAGAAAATGGCCGTCTAATACTATTAAAAAAGCGCCTGTATGGTGCAGCGTTGACCTCAGGGACGGCAATCAGGCCCTTGAGAGGCCTATGAATCTTGACCAGAAAATTAAGTTTTTTCAATTTCTTGTGGAAAAGGGATTTAAAGAAATAGAAGTGGGCTTCCCCGCCGCGAGCGATACCGAATATATTTTTACCCGTACCTTAATTGAACAGAATCTTATTCCTGACGATGTTACTATTCAAGTGCTTACTCAAAGCAGAGAGCATATTATTAAAAAGACTTTTGAGGCGTTAAAAGGCGTAAAAAAAGCTATTGTTCATTTATATAACTCAACTTCAACTTTACAGAGAGACGTTGTTTTTAATAAGAGCAAACAAGAAATTATAGAACTTGCCGTTTTTGGCGCTAAAATGATTGACGAGCTTTCCGACGAGTACGGCAAAGAGCATTTTCTTTTTGAATATTCCCCCGAAAGCTTTACGGGAACGGAAATGGACTATGCCGCTGAAATATGCAATGCTGTTTTAGACGTCTGGAAGCCTGCTCACGAAAGAAAGGTTATCATTAATTTACCTTCTACAGTGGAAATGGCTACGCCTAATGTTTATGCCGACCAAATTGAATATATGTGCACTCATCTTAAATACCGTGACGATGTTTTAGTAAGTCTTCACGCTCACAATGACAGAGGAACGGCTATCGCCTCAACCGAACTGGGTATGCTCGCCGGCGCGGACAGAGTAGAGGGTACTCTTTTTGGAAACGGTGAGAGAACAGGCAACGCCGATATTTTAAATATCGCGCTTAATCTTTTTTCTCAGGGTATTGACCCTGAACTTGATTTTACTCAGATTAACAAGGCTATTGAAATTTATGAGGCGTCAACGGGAATTGCCGTACACCCACGCCACCCTTACGCGGGGGATTTGGTTTATACCGCTTTTTCAGGTTCTCACCAGGACGCTATTAAAAAAGGTATGGCTAAAATGAGCGAACACCCCGACCGCTGGGAAGTTCCTTATCTCCCTATTGACCCCGCCGACGTCGGACGAAGCTACGACCCTATCATAAGAATTAACAGTCAGTCGGGTAAGGGTGGTATAGCGTATATCCTTGAACACAATTATGGCTTGATTGTTCCTAAAAGTATGCAGCAGGAATTCAGTCTTATTGTTACCAGGGTTTCTGACAGGGAAAACAGAGAACTTTCTCCCGAGGAAATTTACGCTTTATTTATGGACAATTATAAGGATATTAAAAAGCCTGTTGAAATTGTATACTATAATGAAAGCACAAAAGGCAAAACCGTTACGGTCACATCTGACGTCGTTATTGACGGAGTAGCCAAGCAGATTGTTGAGAGCGGAAACGGTATTTTAGATGCTTTCTGCAAAAGCCTGCAAAAAGAACTTGATATTAAATTCGACGTCGTGAATTACAGCGAGCATTCTCTTTCATTCGGCAATAAGTCGAGGGCTATTACTTATATTCAGATTTACGACAAAGACCATAACTCTTATTTCGGCGCCGGAACAAGCAGCAATATAAGCAAATCATCTTTACGCGCCGTTGTAAGCGCCGTGAACAAAATGAGAAAAGGATAGATGAAAACAGCCTAAAACATATACTTTGAGGATTTCACAAATATTACTTGATATAGCCAATGAACTTGAAATAAATCAAAAGAAAACGGAAGGATTGAATTATAAATGGGTTTGAAATTTTAGCAAAGGAGATTTTATAAATGAAAATTAGCGGGTTCGGAACATTAAATTGTCCGATGGGATATAAAATAAAAACAACCAAAAGTAATATATTTGAAAAAAACTATTTAAGCCAGGAAAAAAGCGACACAGAATCAAATGAAAATGCAGGGAAGAAATTGTCATTAACAGATATTTACCATATGATGTCTCAAGGGTCGGTAAATATTATAAAGGAAGACGAATGCGAAAGCAATTTCTCTCAATCTGAAGATGAAACGGCGGGAGCTGAAAATGATATCGCTAAAGCGGAGGAAGATGAAAAAACAAA
>CAYLJL010000012.1:0-1971 GCA_964384005.1 uncultured Lachnospiraceae bacterium
TATAATCGCTGTTTATGTACAGCTGCTGATCGTTTAACTTTGTAACAACTATCATACATACTCCTCCATAAGTATAAAATATTTTTCTATAAATTACTCTTTATATTATAACTAATTTTATATGCCTTTGTCAAAAAAAAATTAAAATCCATATAAAATTCCCGAAATTTTGATTTTCTGTCGTTAAATATTGTAATTTAAAGCCTTGAGAATTCTGCATCCGCCTTATAATAAAAACGCGAAAGGAGTGTTTGAAAATTTATTTATAACTGACGATTCTCAACTTTCCGCCAGTAAAAACAAGAACTTATCATAGCCGAAAACAGAATCTCAAGATTTTTACAGTAAACAGCGTTAATTTGTTTACTTTGCTCCGACCTCATTGCGGCAAATCCGCAAATTTCTTATACGGTCATATACAGCCATATTACAGTGAATGACAAATTACTTTGTCATTCACTGTAATCAAATTTTTAAATCAAAGCGTCAAAATAATTATCGTTTAAGATTAACCAATTCCTGAAGCATTTCGTCTGAAGTTGTAATAATTCTTGAATTAGCCTGAAAACCTCTTTGAGTAGTAATCATCTGAGTAAACTCATAAGAGAGGTCAACATTTGACATTTCAAGAGAGCCTCCGATAAAAGAACCTCCGTTAGCGCCGACTTCAATGCCTATTCCGTCAAAATCTCCGGAGTTTGTTGTTGCGGCGTACAAGTTACTGCCCACCTTTTCAAGACCTGAAGGGTTAGGAAAATCAGCGATAGCAATTTGTCCGAGAGTTTTAGAAAGTCCGTTTGTATAGTTTCCTGTAATAATACCGTCGCCGCCGATTGAGAATCCTTTAAGAGAACCGGCTTCATAGCCGTTGTCATTGGTAGCTGTTACATTGGCTCCCGTAGCGAATTGAGTAAGCCCGCTGAAATCCATAGTTATTTCATCAGCGAAAACAGAGTTATAAGGGGCGTCCCCGGCAAAATCAACAGTAGTGGTAAGTTTCAATGTCTCAGGGTCTTGCGCCAGCAAAGTACCGTCCTCATCAAACTTGAATGTCAGGCTGTTTGTACCGAAATTCAATTCAACCTTATTTTTTTCATTTGAATTTATAGTAGCTGTAGTACCGAGAGTAACTGTCCATGACTGATTTGTTTCATCGTATACGGAAGTCGCGGTTACAACATATCTGTTTCCGATACTGTCATAAAAAGGAACCGTAGTCTCAGCGACAGGATTTGATTCAGCGTTATAATTTCCGCTGAAGGTAATAGCGTCCGTCATTGTAGGTTTAAGATAAGATTTAGTACCCTCATAAAGATTAAGAGCTGAAACCTTGGTCTGAACAATTTCATCATCTGAATTTGTATTCCAGCCGCATACGCTCATACCGTTTGAATCCGTAAGATTTCCGACTTCATCAACCTGAAAAGCGCCGGCTCTTGTGAAATAATATCCGGTAGTATCGCTTACAATAAAGAAGCCGTCGCCGGAAATCATAACGTCAGTGCTGTTATCGGTTCTTTCAGCGGAACCTCCCGTCATAACAGTATTAATAGCCGAAACATTGGCGCCAAGACCAATCTGGCTCGGGTTAGTACCGCCCTTTCCGGTAGTATCGCTTGCGGCTGTCGCGCCGCTTAACGTTTGGTTAATAACGTCCATAAAAACTGTAGTAGACCTTTTAAAACCAACTGTATTAACATTTGAAATATTATTACCGATAACGTCCATTTTTGTCTGATGAATTCTCAGGCCGGAAACGCCTGAAAACAATGATCTCATCATAATGAATTACCTCCTTAAAAAATGCGCCGTAAGCCGTTTTATCAGTCATTCAAAAACGGCTTAGCCTCCAAAAAAGGTCCGGCTAAACAATAACGGCGCCGTCAATATTAGTAAATATACTGTCATTCTTACTGTCCATAGCAGTAATAACAACCTTGTGTGTAACAATATCAACTAAAGCGATGTCAT
>CAYLJL010000012.1:1981-15568 GCA_964384005.1 uncultured Lachnospiraceae bacterium
GAGGCCTTGTCAATTCCGCTTTCAACTCTTTTAATCTGTTCAGAGGAAAGTGAAACATTTCTATCATTAAGCCTCATTGATGCGTGCTTGGAAAAATGAACCGCTGTATTTTCATCAAGTCTGTTGTTAAATATATTTTGAAAAGAACCTGCCCCACTTAAATTTTCAGAACTTTTTTGAGTTTTAGTTTTGATACTTTCAGGCAATATAATATTGTTATTATATATACGCATTAAAAATCACCACTCTATCTGTATGTTAAATCACAAAAATCGGTTAAATCATTTAACTTTAGAAACCGGAACCTCGTCCTCACCTACAACAAGGAAACACTCTTTATCCCTTATCATAACAGAGTCAACAGTTCCCTCAACACTGACGGTTTTATCATTTTCCCTATAGCTGCAGTTAATATCCTTTCCAACATAAGAAAGAGCGTTCAAAACAGAACTTACATCATTAACTTCAACTTTCTTTCCGCCAATAGTTAAATAAAGGGACTCGTCAATAATTGAAACACCGGTCACAGGTCCTGAAACCTCAATATCTTTCTTTTCTTTGCTGTCAAATACTACAGCTGAAAGTTCCTGACCTTTAAGAAGCATGCTATCTGAAACGGAAACAACCTCGCTTGTATAAACGTCTTTTCCTCCAACGCTCAGAACAGGTATATTATCAATAAATTTAACATAATCAACCTTTCCCTCGACAAAATCCTTAGGATTAAGATTATCGTCAAAAGTAATTGCCTGAATAGATTTTCCGACAAGAGAAAGTGCCTGCGAAACAACAAGATTTCTATCAATATTTGTATTAATATCAGTAGAGTAAACCTGCTGTACATCCGAATAAGCGACCTCTTTATCTCCGATATTAAGATAAGCGCCGGATTTTTTAATTGTAATCGAATCAACTGTGCCTGCTACTTCCTCATATTTATTAGTAGCCTCGTTATAAATCTGAGCGTATACAGACCTGCCTATCATACTGTAGGCTTGACTGTTTGTCATTGTTGTATTAAGATTCTGCATTTGCTCAAGAGCCGTAAACTGAGCCATTTGAGAAACAAATTCCGTGTTGTCCATAGGGTCAAGAGGGTCTTGATACTGAAGCTGAGTAACAAGTAATTTTAAAAAAGCTTCCTTATCCAAATCAGAATTATTTTTTATTGTTGTAGCGGCACTTGAAGAAGCCTTATTTTTGTTTGTCTCAATATCATAAAAAAGCGAAGTATCAACACTGCTGGTATCCATACTGTTACCTCCTTTATGCGGTATAATTTACACTTGTCTGAAGGACGTCGCCCTCATTAATATAATTTGTAGTTTCTTCTTCCTCTGTTTCTTCAGTGGAATTATCAATAATATTGCTTATTCTTTTAGAAGATTTTGATTGTCCGAACTCAAACTGACGTTCCGCACTTTCAGCATCTTCTCCGCCGACAGAAACAGACAAAGTAGCAACCTGAACACCTTGCTCATTCAGCATATCTTTAAGATTATTGAAATTAGCCTCAATTATTTCCTTAATTCTTTGATTTTCAGCGGTAAACTGTGCCGAAACAATTCCGTTTTCGCTGACAATTTTAAGGGAAACATCGCCGAGATAATCAGGTTTCAGAGTAATTTTAATCTGACTGACATTTTCTTTAACCATTCCGGCCTTAAATTTATCAATAATTTGATTAATTACATCAGCGGTATTGATGTTTCTCATAGTTTCATTTTTTGCGATAACCTGGCTGAACGCCTTGTTAATATTATCAAAGGTCACAGAATTAAGGCCATTCGCTTGATTAAGATTAGAATTATTTTCAAAATTCATATTATCATTCTGAAAACCCTGCTGATTAAAACTATTCTGCATATTCGTATTTTCCTCAGTTTTAACAGGAGCAGACTCTTCAATCCGAATCTTTTCATCTTTAACCTCTGAAGTATCCTCCGCATTTTTGTTTCGTAAAGAAACATTTTCACCGCTGACGGAAACAACACCTTGTTTAACGCCTTGTTCTTCCATGGCGGAAACATTCTCCTCACCGACGGAAGCGGACTCTGTCTCTCCGGAAGTCATAACATCATTTCCTGCCGCAAGACTTTCTTCATTTTCCTGATTAACTGATTTTTCAAGAAAATTTTGGATTAAATCATCAAAACCAACCTTTTCGTCCTCCACAAGCTGTTTTACTTGAACCATCATATCCTTTATACCGTCAACAGCCAGAAGGTCTGAAGGAATATCGGCCTGGAACGCTTCCTGTAAAAAATCAAGGAGCTGCTGAGGATTGTCAAGTTCAAAAACACTTATACCAAGCTGTTCAAGAATATTTTTAACCTCATCAACCTTAACGCCCAAAATCTCCGCGACATTTTCCTGCAATTCAGTTTCCTTTTCAGAAATAACATCATCTTTTTCCTCGGAAACCTCATCAGTTTTTCCGGAAACCTTTTTGTCAGTAACAGTATCGCCGCCATCCTCGCTTTTTTGGTCAGTCACTTTTTCGTTTGCTTTTTGTTCGGTATTTTTAACGGTTTTATCAGAATTTTTAACATCGTTTTTTGAAACGTTATTTTTATTATCGTTTTTAGAAGAAACCTTATCAGCGTTTTTATCTGAAGAAGCATTATTCAAATAACTTTCAAATTTATCTTCTGTTTTGGCGGAGCTGTCAAAAGTAGTTTTCATATTATTGTTTAAAGCCGTTAAATTGTTAAAAAGCAACTTTGTCAATTCCATTTTTTCACCTCCTTAAAATATTATTATTGTTGTTCATCCGGCGCCATCTGCTTAGCGGCAGCGGCGGCATTCGCCGCGTCCATAGCGGAAAGTATATCGCCTCTTTTTTCAGCACTTATATTATTAAGTATACGAACAACCAAATCCATATCGGTTCCAATCATTTCCTCAAGAACCTTAGCGGCAGCGTCTTTTTTCATTCCCTCAAAAGTCTGTACATATTGTTTAAGCTCTTTATCCACTGCCTCCTGTGTAGCAACCTCTCTGTAAATCGCGTCCGCGTTTTCAGGATAAATACTTTCATAATAATCCTTATAAGCTTCTATATCGTTTTCCGCGATTCTCCTGTCAAACTCTGCCTTTTCATTTTGGAACTTTGTCTGATTTGACTCAAATTCCTTTAATCTTGTAATTTCCTTATCATCTTCGGAAATTCTGTCGGTCAAAGTTTTCTTATCTTCTTCAAGAGCCTTGTTTTCCGAAGCAAGTTTTTTGTTCTGAACAATAAGCTGTTCTTTTGTCAAACCGCTGTACTCGTCCTCCTCGTCGCTTTCCTCTGCGGGAATCCAGTCTCCCACAACAGGAAGTCCCCTTAGAGCGGGATAAACATATTCATCCCTCAAATTAAGAATATTAAAACCAAATACAGCGACGGCGGCGCCCACAATAAGAACCAATATAATAAGAAAAATAATTTTACCCTTACCTTTCTTTTTACCTTTTTTCTTATTTTTTTTCTTTTCGGCCTTTTTTTCCGCCTTACTATCTATATTAACATTGTCGTTTTCATTCTCCGGAGCGGAAACCTCATTAATATCCGCTTTGGTTTTAGCTGCCATCTTTGCAACCTCCCATATATAACTTTTATTGTAAATTAAGCGTCATTATACTGATAACTTACAATTTCATCGACTATCTTTTGTTCTTTTAAAAGCTGTTCCTTGTTATACTCAGCCTTATCGTTTTCCTTTATAACATCAAGCATTTTTCGTTCCTTCATTGCCTCAACAAGTTCAATTCGTTTGGTTTCCGCGAAAAGTTCCGCGTTTTGCACAACAGTTTCCTGTTCTTCAATTCTGTTTTTTATGTAATATATGTATTCATTGTATCTCCTAAGCTCCGTTGATTTTATTCCGGAGTTTATACTATTTCTCATAGCTAAAATAACATTTGTTTTTTTTTCAACAAATCGTTTAAGAGTATTTCTTTCTTCGTCAAGCTTTTTCAGAGCCTTTCCATAATCAAGTTTTTTCTGCTCCTCAATTTTTTCTTTAACTCCCAAAAAGCTTTCCATTCTGAATTTAAAACCCGCCACTTAAAATCACACTCCGATAAAATAACTTTAAGAAATCCGCATTTTAAAGAAAAAATCATTTTACAAAGAACTTTCCAGAGTCTCGCGCGGCTAAGCTTTCACTAAAGTTTTAAGGTCAATACAGCCATAAAGTATTTTTCATTTAACTTTTTATAATATTATTCATTGTTTGCATAACCTCGTCAAACTCAAATTTAGCATCGGTAGCCTGCGTCAAAAAATCTATCACATCGGGATGTTTTTCAATAGCGTAATCAATATCGGGGTTGCTTCCTTTAACATAAGCGCCTATATTAATCAAATCTTCCGCGTCTGAATAAACCGCCATAGTTTTTTTAATTTCAAAAGCCGCTTTTTTATGTTCAGGGTCAACTATATCGCTCATAACACGGGACACGCTTGCCAGAACGTCAATAGCGGGGTAATGATTTTTATTAGCGAGTTTTCTCGAGAGAACAATATGACCGTCAAGGATACCTCTGGCAGTATCTGTAACCGGCTCTGTCAAATCATCGCCGTCGACCAGAACCGTATATAAACCTGTTATCGAACCTTTGTCAGAAGTCCCCGCTCTTTCCAGAAGCTTGGGCATAACGGAGAAAACCGAAGGCGTATATCCTCTTGAAACAGGCGGTTCGCCCGTAGCGAGACCTATTTCTCTTTGCGCCATCGCGTATCTTGTCAAAGAGTCCATAAGAAATAAAACATCGTTTCCCTCTTCTCTGAAAAATTCAGCGATAGACGTAGCGACCTGAGCCGCTTTAAGTCTCACAAGAGCGGGTTTATCAGAGGTAGCGATAACAAGCACCGATCTTTTAAGACCCTCCTCGCCCAAATCCTTTTCAATAAATTCTCTTACTTCCCTTCCTCGTTCTCCGATAAGAGCGATAACATTAATATCGGCGGAAGTATTTCTTGCAATCATACCCATAAGAGTACTTTTTCCAACGCCGCTTCCGGCAAAAATCCCGACACGCTGCCCTTTTCCGATAGTCAGAAGACCGTCTATAGGTTTCACTCCCAAAGGAAGAATTTCTTTAATTCTTCTTCTTTTAAGAGGGTCCGGAGGAACGTTGTTGGTGGGGTATTCAATGGAACAGTTCAGGGGGCCTCGGTTGTCCATAGGTTTTCCGAGTCCGTCCAGAACTCTTCCCAGAAGATTACGTCCCACATTAACCGAAAGAGGCTTTTCCGATGCCTCGACAATACTTCCCGGGCCAATACCGTCCATACTGCCAAGAGGCATAAGCAATATTTTATTTTCTTTAAAACCAACCACTTCGGCCATAACAGGTTTACTGTATTTATCGGCCTTAATATAACAACTGCACCCAACGCTCACCACAGGGCCTATGGATTCAATAGTAAGTCCGACAACCTGTGAAACCCTGCCAAGTTTTTTTATGTAAGTTTTTTCAAGCACCGGGTTATATTTTGAAATATCAATAACCACTGACATCACCCGTTTTCCAGAATATAATACAAACTGTTTTTCAGACCCTCAAATTGCTGCTTCAGACTGCAATCAATATTTCCGAAAGGTGTCTCAATAATACAGTCACATTTACCGAGGGTCATATCTTTAATAATCTCAAGATTTACATTACTGTCAATCATACTAAAAATCTCATCTTTATTCTCATTAACACTATCATAATCATCACCGGAAACTCTTACAGACACATCTCCTGTAATAGTTGTCTGAGAAAAGCCTTGTTTTACAAGATTTAATATAACATTTTTATCCAAATCAATCGTTTTGCACAGAATTTTATCAATAACGTTTATTATAAGGTCAACCATGTCGCCCTCAACGTTTTCAAGCATTACTTCTCTTTCCCGTTTAGCGTTTTCAAGAATCTGAAGCGCTTCAGCCTTCATCTCCGAAGTTTGATTTTCAGCCGCGGAAACTCCCGCGGCATATCCCTCTTGCCTTGCGTTCTCAAAAATTCTGTCTTTTTTAATTTCGGCATCTTGGATAGCCTCATCAAGAAGAGCCTGCGCTTCTGTTTTCGCGTTATCTATAATTTTAGCGGCTTCTTCGTTCGGATTATTAAGACTTTGCTCATCAAGGCTCTTACCTTCCGCGTCAAAACAATCGTCCGGACTAAGTTCATCGTCATACTCGTCTGTCAACGAAAGCTCATCAAAATTTTCAAAAGCGATTTCATGATTAACGGACTTAACCGAGTTGGTTTTATCCTCCTCATTATATACGCTTGCTTTAAATACAGGAACTTCTATATTAATTTTATTATCACTGTCAACACTTATGCGATTAGCTTTTAAAATCTTAGACAATTATCTCATCGCCTCCGCCTCTTGCAATAATAATGTCACCTTGATCCTGAAGCTTACGAATAATATTAACAATCTTCTGCTGTGCTTCCTCAACGTCAGATTTACGAACAGGCCCCATAATTTCCATATCCTCTTTAATCATAGCAGCGAGACGTTTTGAAAGGTTCTGGAAGATAATTTCCTGAACTTCCTCACTCGAGCCTTTAAGAGCGATAGCAAGTTCTTTCTGGTCAATATCCTGACGAAGAACCGTCTGAATAGAGCGATTATCCATAGAAAGGATATCCTCGAATACAAACATTTTCTTTTTAATTTCTTCAGAAAGTTCAAGATAATCCGTTTCAAGATTTTCCATAATATTTTTCTCTGTGGCTCTGTCAACCGAGTTAAGAATTTCAACGATAGCGTCAACGCCGCCTATGTCGGCATAATCTGTAGTCATAAGGGAAGAAAGCTTTTTCTCCAGAGCGTTTTCCACTTCTTTAATAACATCAGGACTGGTTCTGTCCATCATCGCAATTCTTCTTGCCACATCCGCCTGCTTGTCTGCACTCAGGGCTGAAATAATCTGAGCGGATTGAGCAGGCTTTAAATAAGACAGAACAAGGGCAATAGTCTGAGGGTGTTCATTCTGAATAAAGTTTATAACCTGGCTCACATCATCTTTGCGGATAAAATCGAAAGGACGAACCTGTAAAGACACTGTAAGTTTATTGATAATCTCATACGCCTTATCGCTTCCAAGAGCCTTTTCAAGGATTTGTTTAGCGTAAGATATACCACCCTCTGTAATATATTGCTGAGCAATACATATCTGATAAAATTCCTCCAGAACTTTTTCTTTGATATCAGGAAGAACAGTAGCGATGTTAGCAATTTCTAAAGTAAGGGACTCAATTTCATCTTCCTTCAAATATTTAAAAATTTCCGAGGATTTTTCAGGACCCAAAGTAATCAAAAGCATAGCCGCTTTTTCTTTTCCCGTATATTCCTCAAAAGGTATAGTAGCCATCTATATCACTCCCATTCATCGCTAAGCCAGTTTCTGAGAAGCTGAGCCACCGCGTCAGGTTTTTCTTCAACAAATTTCTCAATTTGTTTCTTATATTCGGATTCAACGCTTGTATCAATTTCAGCAATCATATCTTCTTTTTCATCCTCAAGCTGAGTACTTACAAGCAAATCTTCAACTGAAAGTTCAGGCTCAACTTCCTCAACCTCATCAGGATGAGTTTTCTTGATAAGACCGAAAGCAAGAAGAATAAGAAGAATTGCGAGTATAACAAGCATAATAATCTGTTCAACAGCGACAGGTTCTTCAACAGCGTCGATAAACACGGGATTTTCATAACCCACAACCGTTACGTTGTCAATACCCGTACCTATTCTTATTGACTCAACAACATCCGGGTCAATTTCAATCTTCACCTCAGAAGCGTTTTGTTCTTTAAAATCATCCCATGTGTTTTCATCGTCAATCTGACCTGTTCTTATAAGGTCTTCTTCCCTGTACTCTTTGTTTCTATAAACATAAACGGCAATAGAGGACTGATCCGGAACTATTTCTCCGCCGCTGTAATCAATAACGGTTTCATCTTTGTTATACAAATAATCATTTGTCGCTTTGCTTGCCGAGTAAGTAGAGGTATCATTTTCTCCCACAGCATAATTAGCGGGGTTCTGATCATTTGTGTCGACTCCCGGCGCATCTGCCGGCGTACCATTTACGACTTCTTCCTCCTCTGTAGTTGTCCGATTAGGAACTCCCACCGTCATATCATCAATAGGAGGAGTATACGTTGTGGTTTTCTGCTGTTTCTTATCCCAATCCATTTTAATATTGGAAATTATATTTATTTCATCATAAAGACGAGATAAAGCGCCTCTTATTTTTTGTTCAATTTCTTTTTTTCTGGTCTGTTCAATTTCTTCCTGTGAAGAATATCCGCCGGCATTTGTAACCGAGCCGGAATAAAGGCTGTTCGCGTTTTGGTCGACAATTTCAATATTCTCCATTTCAAGACCATCGACACTCATAGCGACAAGTCGGGCGACCGCGGTCGCCTGGTCTTTTGACAATTCCTTGCTTGTATAAAGAGTAATTCCGGCGCTTGCGGCCTGTTTATCGCTTTCAAAGAAAACGTCGTCACTCGGGAGCACAAGCTTTACCTTTGCCGAATCAATACCGTCAATTGTTTTGATCTGATTCTCAATATCATTTTCATAAGCTCTCAGATATATTTCGTCCTTGTCAGACTCTGAAAGTCCCATATTATTAGCGTTAAGGGCATCGTCAAAAGTAAATCCGTTCTCTGTGATATTCTGCTCCGCGATATATACCTTCGCCTCATTGACGTCCTCTTGTTTAACTTCAATAGCGGTACCGTTTTTTGTTATCTGATTGTCGATTCCCGCCTCATCAAAAGCATTTTGAATTTTACCTATTGTCTGAATATCCGCATTTGATTCAAAAACAACCCAATCGGGTCTTGTTGTAAAATAAATTGTCAAACCAAGCGCGATAACAAGACAAGCGATAATGGCTATAAGCTTTACTTTGGTACTTGTTTCCGCTTCATTCCATTTTTCCGTTACTTTGGATTTATAATCCTGAAATTTTTCCTGCAATGATTTCACCTCTTTTATGCGTATTCAATAATTAAAACTCAAACTACATTTGCATACGCATAATTTCTTGATATGCAGATAAAACTTTATTTGTAACCTGCGTAGTAAATTGAAGCGCCGACGTTGCTTTATTTTGAGCCATATTAAGTGCTATAATGTCGTCTGTTTTTCCTGTAACATAGTCAATCTGCAATTGTTCAGCCTCAAGCTGATATATGTTTGTTTCATTATATAAACCCATAGCCGCGTCAAAAAAAGTTCCAAATTCATCGCCGCCGCTTTTTTCCTGAACTGCCTTGTCAGCGCCAAAACTGTCAAAAGCAAGCTGATGAATCTGAAATAAATCCGTATCTGTTTTCATAATTTCACTCCTCCGGTTTTAATAATCTCTATTTACCGATTTCAAGGGTTTTCGCAATCATCGACTTTGTTGTATTAATAGCCGTAATATTCGCTTCGTAAGATCGGCTTGCCGAAATCATATTGACCATTTCCTCAATAATATTTACATTGGAATTTATAACATACCCATCCTCGTTCGCGTCGGGGTGAGTAGGATCATATGTAAGACTTCCGGGCGTTTCGTCATCAACTATGCGAGAAACTCTTACACCCTGCCCGACGTCAGAGTCCATAGCTTTTCCAAGATATTGAGCGAAAGAAGCTTTTGAACCAATCTCCTGAAATAAAACAACTTTTCTCTTATAAGGACCGCCGTTCTCTGTTCTTGTTGTATCGACGTTGGCCATATTCTGACTGATAACATCCATTCTGAGCCTTTGTGCTGTAAGCGCGGTCGCGCTTGTATCCAAAGAGCCGAAAAATGACATAAAATCGCCTTCTCTCTAAAATTATTTAAGTCCGGAAAGAACTGTATCAAGTCTACTTGAATTATTAAGCACACTGTTTACCATAACATCGTATTTAGCCGAATTTTTATAAAACTTAACCATTTCGGTTTCTATATCAACATTATTTTCATCTATTCTTACTTTATATCCGTAATGTTGTTTTTGTACAGAAGGCATAACGGAACTCATATCAAGCTTTCCGTTAATTTTTGAGGACTCAATAGCATCGTTTAAAATACTTTCGAACTCAACCTCGCTGCCTTTAAAATTTGGCGTATCGCTGTTTGCTATATTATGAAGAATAACTTGGTTTTTAAATTCCGAAGCTTGCATAGCGGTTTCCAGGACAGTATTTTGTGTAAATAACTTATCAAAAATCATACAAACACTCCTTTAATACAATTATACCAAAATAAACACGCGAAGTAAATATATTTTTTTAAATTCTATTAAAATTTTTTTATTCCAATATATTTTCTGAAATGCACATTTTCGAAACTAACAAGTTTTAAGCAATCATAATCCGTGTTTATAGCTTCATCAAGGTTTTTTCCGACGCCGGTAATACCCAGCACCCTGCCGCCGTTTGTAACAAATTTACAATTTTTAAAAGCTGTTCCGGCGTGATAAACGTAAATATTGTCCATTTTGGCACAATCATCAAGACCGTTTATTGTAAAACCTTTCTCATAACTTTCGGGATAACCGCCCGACGCTAAAATTACACAAGCAGCCGCGTTGTCCTTCCATTTTACATTGCACTTGTCAAGGTTTCCATCGACGCACGCTTCAAAGATTTCCAAAAGGTCGCAGTCAAGCCTTGGCAAAATAACCTGTGTTTCCGGGTCGCCGAACCTGGCGTTATATTCAATAACTTTAGGGCCGTCCTCCGTAATCATAAGTCCAAAATATATAATGCCTTTAAATTCACGCTTTTCTTTTTTAAGAGCGGCCACAGTAGGTTTAAATATTTTTTCCATACAAATATCGGCAATTTCCTCTGTATAAATTCTGCTGGGGGAAAAAGTTCCCATACCGCCCGTATTAAGACCTTTATCGCCGTCGAAAGCCCTTTTATGGTCCTGAGCGGAAACCATCGGAACAACCGTCGTACCGTCGCAGAAAGACAAAACGGAAACCTCAGGTCCCGTAAGAAATTCCTCAATAACGACTTTGTTGCCCGACTCACCGAATTTCTTGTCAACCATAATCTGTTTAAGCCCATTTTCAGCTTCTTCCAAAGAATTGCAAATAAGAACGCCTTTTCCAAGGGCAAGTCCGTCAGCCTTAATAACAACAGGGAATTTATTTTCTTTTACATAGGAGTAAGCGTCACTGTAATTATCAAAAGTCTCATATTTTGCCGTAGGGATATTATATTTTTTCATCAGATCCTTGGAAAAAGCCTTGCTTCCCTCAATAATAGCGGCGTTCTTTCTCGGGCCGAAAATTTTAAGGTTATTTTCCTCAAACTTATCAACAATTCCCATAACAAGAGGATCGTCCATTCCTACAACGGTAAAATCCACTTTTTCACTTTTGGCAAATTTTATCAAAGCGTCTATATCCGTCGCCTTAATGTCAACACATTCGGCAGCCTGAGAAATTCCGGCATTTCCGGGCGCGCAGTATATTTTATCTATTTCAGGCGATTCTTTAAGTTTCAATATAATCGCGTGTTCTCTCCCGCCGCCGCCCACAACTAAAACTTTCATCAATCAACCCTCCTGACAATATTATTGTCAACGGTTATCTTTCCCTCGGCAAAAAGTTTTACCGCCTCCGGAAAAATAATCCATTCAGCTTGTTCCATAACTCTTTTCTGTAAAATTTCCGGAGTATCTCCGTCCTTGACCTCAACTGCTTTTTGTAGAATAATAGGCCCCGTATCAGCGCCCGAATCGACAAAATGAACCGTTGCCCCCGTCACCTTAACACCCTTTTTCAGAGCGGCGTCATGTACTTTAAGCCCGTAAAAGCCTTTTCCGCAGAAAGAAGGGATAAGAGACGGATGAATATTCATAATTTTATTTTTAAACGCGTCTGTAAACTTAGAGGATAAAATAACCATAAACCCTGCAAAAATAATCAGACCCGCGTTTTTAGACTTAAAATGTGAGATTAAAGCGTCCTCATACTCATCAAACGACTCAAATTGTGTTTTTGAAATCCAGACCGCCTCGATATTGTGTTTTTTTGCGCGTTCAAGAGCATAAGCGTCTTTTCTGCTGCTTACGACCGAAACTATCTCACCGTTGATTTTTCCTGAGTCAATGGCGTCTAATATGGCCTGTAAATTAGTTCCTCCGCCCGAAACCAGAACGCCTATTTTAAGCATATATCAATTCCAGCTCCTTTCGTAACTTCACCTATAACATAAGCTTTTTCACCTTGTTTCTCAAGTATTTTAACAGCCTTTTCGGCATCGTTTTTATCAACTGCCACAACCATGCCGATTCCCATATTAAAAGTATTATACATCGACATTTTTTCGATGTCGCCTTTTTGTCTCAAAAGTTCAAAGACAGGAAAAACAGGCCATGTTCCTTCTTCAATCACAGCCTTGAATCCTTTTGGAAGCATTCTTGGAATATTTTCAATAAAACCGCCTCCCGTAATATTGCTTATACCTTTGACATTCACGTTTTTAATAAGTTCAAGTACAGATTTCACATATATTTTTGTGGGAGTAAGCAAAGCCTCGCCCAATGTCATTCCAAGTTCATCTATGTATTGTTTTACAGTATTCCCCGAAACATCAAAAACCTTTCTAACGAGAGAATAACCGTTTGAGTGGATACCGCTTGAAGCTATGCCGATAAGCGTGTCACCCTCATTTGTTTTACTTCCGTCAATAACATTTGCTTTATCAAGAATACCTACGGCAAATCCGGCAAGGTCATATTCATCAACAGGATAAAACCCCGGCATTTCAGCGGTTTCACCGCCTATAAGAGAAGCGCCCGCCGCTCTGCATCCTTCGGCCACGCCTTTGACAATAAGGGCTATTTTTTCGGGGAAATTCTTACCACAGGCGATATAATCAAGGAAAAATAATGGTTCAGCGCCGCTGCAAATAATATCGTTGACACACATAGCCACAGCGTCGATACCAATAGTATCGTGTTTATCCATCAAAAAAGCGAGTTTAAGCTTTGTACCAACTCCATCCGTGCCTGATACAAGAACAGGGTCTTCCATATCTTTTGCTTTAGCCAAAGAAAAAAGTCCGCCAAAACCGCCCAAATCCGCTAAAACTTCCTTTCTAAAGGTACTCTTTACGTGTTCTCTCATAAGCTCTACAGATTTATAACCCGCCTCAACATCAACGCCTGCAAACTTATAATCCATTATTGTTTACCTCCCAAAAATATTATAATAAAACTATTAAGGTATAAACATCTTAACAAGACAAAATGTAAATTATACTCAATTTGTAAAGCAAATAACAAACATATAATATTATTTATATCACAACATAAAACAAAAGTCAATATAATTATCTCAGAGCGCACGGAAATCAATTTTTGAAATTTTTAGTTTTTTTTTGAACCTTTTTCTATCGCAAAAAGGTTCAAAACCTCCAAAAATGCTCTTTGAGCATTAAAAATCGCGGGCCCTGCCCACACCCGCAAGCCTTTTAGTGCCGCAAAGAAGTGCGGGCGGCGAAGCCGACTTTTGCGAAGCAAAAGCACTGACCCAAAGGCTTGACCTAAACTTTATTTCGGCTACGCCGCAAAAATTGATTTCCGTGTC
>CAYLJL010000013.1:0-14889 GCA_964384005.1 uncultured Lachnospiraceae bacterium
TTCAAATCTGTTTTATCAAATTATGCAGTATTACCTTATAGAGAACCAATAAAATAATGAAAGAAACACCGATACAACACAAAAATACCTGATAAATAAATTATCAGGTACTTTCAACGTGCATGAAAGGATTCGAACCCTCGGCCTTCTGGTCCGTAGCCAGACGCTCTATCCAGCTGAGCTACATGCACACAAATAAATTATAACATTACTATTATCGCTACTGACTTGATTATTATACTATTATTTTTAATATATGTCAAGTTTTTTTAGCTTTATTTTTCAAAATTTTCAAAAAAATTTTCTTTTCATGTTAAATGGTTTATGGTATAATATACAAAATATCTTTTTTAGAAGGTGAAATTTTTCAAATGATAAGAAAAATTTTTAAAAGACTCAGTCCTACTCAAATAATAGTTACGGGATTTTTAATATTGGACTTAATCGGGACATTGCTTTTACTAATGCCTTTTTCTTCTTCAGCTGAAGAAAAAACGACTTTTATAGACGCTCTTTTTACTTCAACTTCCGCGTTGTGCGTAACAGGTTTATCTACTGTTAATACTCTTGCGCATTGGTCTTTATTCGGAAAATATGTAATATTGTTTTTAATTCAAATAGGCGGTATAGGCTTTATGACCGTTGTAACAACGATACTTGTCATATTAGGGAAAAAGATAACGTTAAAAGAACGAATCGTCATGCAGGAATCCTTTAATCTTGATACTTTTCAGGGAATGGTATCTTTTACAAAAAAAATAGTAAAAGGTACGTTATTTTTTGAAGCTGTCGGTGCGGTATTGCTGTCAATAAGATTTATTTCCGACTTTGGATTTTCAAAAGGAATTTTATATGGAATTTTTCACTCCATATCATCCTTTTGCAACGCCGGATTTGATATTCTTGGAACCAACAGTCTTGCGCCATATTCAAACGATTTATATATAAATATAGTTATAGCGTTGCTCATAATAATAGGCGGTCTTGGTTTTATAGTATGGGTTGACATCGCTAAAATTTTCAAAGACGAAAAAATTAAAAATTTTTCTTTAAAAAACAAGTTGCAAAATCTTTCTCTGCAAAGCAAGCTTGTTTTATCAATAACATTATCACTTATTGTTTTCGGGTGGATATATATTTTTTTAAGTGAATATGACAATCCTGCCACATTGGGTAATATGAGTTTTTTTGAGAAGCTTATTGCGTCATTTTTCCAATCCGTAACCTTCAGGACAGCGGGATACGCCACAATAAGTCAGGGTAGTCTTACATATGCTGCAAAATTTCTGGGAATTATATTAATGCTTATCGGAGGTTCTTCCGGAAGTACAGCAGGTGGAATAAAAACCGTAACGGTCGGCGCGGTCTGGGCGGCGGTCATTTCTGTAGTACGAGGCAGAGATTCAGTCTGTATGTTTAAAAAAAGTATTTCTTTCAATACCGTTCAAAAAGCGCTTACGGTTATAATTATGATGATATTCTTTTTAATTGTTCTTTCAATAGCGCTGTCATTTACAGAAAAAAATATTGAGTACGAATATGAGTTTATAGATTTGTTCTTTGAGGCGTCTTCCGCGTTAGGTACAGTGGGGCTTTCAACGGGAATAACACCGTATCTTTCAATTTCAGGAAAGATATTCATATGTATAGGTATGTTTGTCGGACGGCTCGGGCCTGTTACAATTGCCGTAGCGCTTTCATCAAAAAAAGGTTCGGGAGAAAATCTTCTGCATTATCCTGAGGAAAAAATATTTGTAGGCTAAGGAACCGATAAAATTACATAGGAGGAACACTGTTAATTATGGCTAAAAACAAACAATTTGCAATATTAGGATTAGGACGCTTCGGACAAAGCATAGCAAAAACTCTTGTTGATAACGGGTGTGATGTTTTATGCGTCGACAAAAATACAGACGCGGTAAATGAAATGAGCAAATATGCCAGCAACGTGACAAGAGCCGACGTTGCCGATGTTCACGCCATGTCAGCTCTTGGTTTAAATAATTTTGACGTTGTAATAATAGCGATAGGCGAAAATATGGAAGCGGGAATTATGGCCACTCTGATAGCGAAAGAAATGGGGGTACAAAATGTAATAACAAAAGCAAAAAATGAAATTCAGAAATCCATACTTCAGAAAGTAGGGGCGGACCGGGTTGTCCTTCCTGAAAAAGATATGGGAGTAAGAATAGCTACAAGTCTTATAACGACGAATATAATAGATTTTATAAGTCTTTCTGATAAATTCACAATAGCGGAAATCGAGCCCCGCAAAGAATGGGTAGGAAAATCTCTGAAAAGCTCAAATATCAGAGCGGAGCACAGACTTAATGTTGTCGCCATAAAAAGAAACAACGATATGATTGTTTCGCCGAAAGCGGAAGAAATTATAGAAAAAGATGATATTTTAATAATAATCGGTGCGACTGCCGATATTCAAAAAACAAAGTAAAGGGTCTTAAAATGTCCGAAATAATAAATATAACAAGTATTCAAAATAAATATATAAAACAAATAAATCTTTTAAAAACAAAAAAAGAAAGAGATAAAACAAAATTATTTGTTGTTGAAGGTGAAAAAATTATAGATGAAATCCCTCAGGATTGGAAAATCGAATATGCTGTACTTTCAACAAGTCAGTTTTCATCAATAGATAAAAAAAAGCTTTTTGCCAGATTTTCCAAAAACAAAATTTTCACAGTTACAGACGAACTTTTCAGAAAAATTTCAGACACAGTCGCACCGCAGGGTATTTTAGCGGTTTGCGAACAAAAAATATTCAATAAAGAATCTCTTTTAAAAAATGAAAATCCTTTTTTTCTTTTACTTGAAAAAATACGTGACCCCGGAAATCTGGGAACTTTAATAAGAACGGCGGACGCGGCGGGAGTTGATGGAGTTTTTTTGTCAAAAGAATGCGTCGACTTGTATAATAATAAGGTTATAAGAGCGACTATGGGTTCTGTCTTTCATCTTCCAATAATTATAAATTGTGATTTTAACGTCTTAGCGGATTTATTAAAAAAAAACAATATAAACATTTTTGCGGCACATCTAAAAGGCGATAAACTTCTATATGAAGTAGATTTAAGAAAAGGTTCAGGAATACTTATAGGAAACGAGGCAAACGGACTTTCGTCTGAAATTTCTGAAAAAGCGTCAGCCCTTATAAAAATTCCAATGCCCGGAAAAGCGGAATCAATGAACGCTTCAATCGCCGGAAGCGTATTTATTTATGAGGCTGTACGTCAGCGTTTACAAACATAATTTTCAGAAAGGAAAAAACTATGAGCAGAATTGGTTGGGATGAATATTTTATGTCTATGGCAAAGCTTGCGAGTAAAAGGTCTACTTGTTTAAGACGGCAGGTTGGCGCTGTAATTGTAAAAGACAATCAAATCTTGGCAACAGGTTATAACGGCGCTCCGAAGGGGCTTCCAAATTGTTGCGACTTGGGAGATTGTCTGCGTCAAAAAATGAATATTCCAAGCGGAGAACGTCATGAATTATGTCGTGCGGTTCATGCTGAAAACAACGCCATAACACAATGCGCTGTAAACGGCGTTTCCTGCAAAGACGGAACAATCTATATAACCGACAGCCCTTGTATAATGTGCTTAAAACAAATCATAAACGCAAGAATAAAAAAAATAGTCGCCCTTGAAATATATCCCGATAAAATGAGTCAGGAAATGCTTAATGCCTGCAATATAGAATTTGTAAAATACCAAAAATAAAATCAATAAAATATTCTTTTATATAATTAAAATCTTAAAAAGTCCCTCGCGCTTAATTAAACGAGGGACTTTTTTCAAAAATAAAATTAATTTTTCAGAAGAATTGAAGCGTTAGTGTTATTTTTCACCGAAAACGGCACTAAACGTAACTTTTAAATTTTAAAAATTATTTTTATTTTCCTTTGTGCGGTGTTTCATAAAGTTTATTATAACGTGAGTTCGATGAAAATTTATAGTTAATGGAACCTTTTTCCATCGCAAAATGGTTCCAAACCTCCAAAAATGCTCTTGGAGCGTAAAAACCTTGAGGCTCTGCCTCAAACTCCGCCCGCTGTTCAGCGCTTTGGCTTTGCCAAAGCCGGCTTACGCCGTCCGCATTTCTTTGCGGCGCTTATTAAAAAGGCTTGCGGGTTTGGGCAGAGCCCAAGTTTTTTTACGCTTCAAGAGCATTTTTGGAGGTTTGGAACCTTTTTGCGATAGAAAAAGGTTCCAAAAAAACTAAAAATTTCAAAAATTGATTTGCGTGCAGAAAATCCAAAATCAGTGATGAATTTCATGATGTTTTCCAATTTCGTCACCATTTAAAGGCTCTTTTTCAAACTTTATTATCTGACCGTCAGAGGAGATATCATATTCATACTCATAACTTGCCGTATCAAACTCCAGTTCATATATACCCTTATCAAGTTTTATTTCTGAATAAAGAACATCCTCGCTTTTTATTCCCGCGTGATTATAAGCGATATCAAGTATTTTTTCCTCTGTAGAATTTGCGGACTGAGTATTTTTTTCCTCCGGTAATTCTGAAATTCCTGTTATAGTCGAATTTTCCTGAGAGCTTTCCTGTACTGTCAAAGAATTTTCTTCTGTAGAAGGCGCATTATTAACATCTGAATCTTTGCCTTTGTTTACAACATCTTTGCTGTACTCTAAAATTTCTCCTGTACGGGAAGATATTTCATATTCATATTTTCCGTCTGAGGCAGTAAATTCAATTTCATATACAGGACCCTCCGATTTAATTTTTGTAAATTCGGCTTCGCTTTCTGAAATTCCGGCGTGTTCAAGAGCTATAGTCTGCGCCTGTTTTGTATCTATAGATTCTTTTTTTAATAAAATCAGACAAGCCGCTGTAATTACTATAACAACCAGAACCGCGGCGGCGCCGATAACAACTTTCTTATTCATTAACAAACCTCCTTCAGAGTATATAAAGTATACTTATTTTCTTACGTCAATATTCTCGCCGACAAGACCGTTGTACGCTCCGCCAATACCTGCGTCTTTGTGAGCTAAAAGAAATTTATTTTTAGCGGCTAAAAGCTTTTCCTCACCTGTGTCAAAAGTTTTATCAAGTGGGTAATTTGTTCCCTTAGGCAAAACGACAGCCATTTTAAAATAGTTATCGCCGTCCGAGCAAGGAGCGTAATGCAAAGTAGTAGCGTAAAGCTCAACAGCTGAACCGGCAGGAACTAAAAAAGCCTCGATAAGGGAAGTATCATAAGTAAAATTCCCCTTATTGTCTTCTTTTATATCCTGTTCCAGACCTAAAAGCAATATAGCGTCTTTTGCGGCTATATTAATTTCAGAGCTTCTGTGATACTCGACAGCGTTAAGCAAATAATTTTTCCCGTTGCAGAATCCGACCTGAACTTCCATCTGACCAAAGAACCTGTCGGCAAACATACCGGCAAACTTTTCAAGGCTGTCCTCCGACGGTTCATAAACAACCTCGTCTGTAGCGGGAATTTTTTCAAGAGCGGAAACGATACCGCTCAGATTATAGCCTTTAAGCACCTTACCGTATTTTAAAAACTCTTCGTCGTTCACATTCAGAATTTTCATAAAAAACAAAACCACCCTTTCTAAAGACCTTTGATAAACTCCTCGTTAAAAGCAATTAATTTTTCATTATACCATTTTGACGGTCCTCCGTCAACATTTCTTGCTTCAACGCATTTTTCAAGGGAAATAGCTTGAAAAATTCCCTCGTCAAAAGCGTCGCTGAATTTTTTCATTTCTTCAAGGGATAAATCCTCCAAAGCCTTTTCATTTTCAATGCAATAAAGAACCATCTGCCCGATAACGGCGTGAGCGTCACGGAAAGGAAGTCCTTTTTTTACGAGCCAGTCAGCGGCGTCGGTAGCGTTCATAAAACCACCCTTAGCGGCAGTTTTCATATTATCCTTGTTAATTTTCATAGTCTCAATCATAGCGATAAAAACAGGGAGACACATTTTAACGGTATCCACCGCGTCAAACACGCCCTCCTTGTCCTCCTGCATATCTTTGTTATAAGCGAGGGGCAAACCTTTCATAACAGTCAAAAGACCCAAAAGGGAGCCGTAAACCCGACCTGTTTTTCCTCTGATAAGTTCCGCCATATCGGGATTTTTTTTCTGGGGCATAATAGAGCTTCCCGTACTGTAAGCGTCTGACAGTTCAATAAATTTAAACTGCTGGTTTGACCATAAAACAATTTCCTCGCAGAAACGGCTTAAATGCATCATAATCATAGACAGACAATATAAAATATCGGCGGCGAAATCTCTGTCGCTTACGCTGTCCATGCTGTTTAATGTAATGCTTTCAAAACCAAGAGACTCGCATACAAGTTCTCTGTTCAGTGGATATGTTGTAGAAGCGAGTGCTCCCGCCCCCAGAGGCATAACGTTGGTTCTTCTGTAGCATTCTGAGAGCCTGTCATAGTCTCTTTTAAACATTTCTGTGTAAGCGAGTAAATGATGAGCGAAGGTAACAGGCTGAGCATTTTGCAAATGAGTATATCCCGGCATAATAGTATCAATATTTTCCTTTGCCGTTTTGTTAAGCAATAAAAGCAGTTTTTTGATAAGATTTTTAATTTCCGTAATTTCTTCCTTCAGGTACATACGGAGGTCAAGAGCAACTTGGTCGTTTCTGCTTCTGCCCGTGTGAAGGCGTTTTCCCACGTCGCCGATTCTTTCAATAAGAATCGTCTCGATATTCATGTGAATATCCTCCGCCTTTTCGTCAAAAGTAATATTTCCCTTTGAAATATCCTCAAGAATTTCCAGCAAAGTTTTTTTAATAAGTTCCGAATCCTCTTTTGAGATAACTCCCTGTTCCCCTAACATATCAGCGTGAGCGATACTTCCCTCAATATCCTGACGATACATTCTTTTGTCAAAAGAAATAGAGGAATGAAAATGGTCTGTAAAGCTGTCGGTGGACTTGGTAAACCTTCCTCCCCAGAGTTTCATTACTTATCACCTCTTTGTTTTGCCATAGCCCTGACTTTAAGAGGAAGACCAAAGAGATTGATAAACCCTTCAGCGTCTTTGTGGCTGTAAAGTTCTCCTGTCGTAAAGCTGGCGAGTTCGGGACTGTATAAGGAATAAGGAGAGCTGACTCCCGCCGAGATAATATTTCCCTTGTAAAGCTTGAGATTAACCTTTCCCGTCACAGTTTCCTGAGTAGAATCCACAAAAGCTGAGAGAGCCTCTCTTAATGGTGTAAACCATTCTCCGGAGTAAATAACCTCGGCGTATTTGTTCCTTATAATCTCCTTAAAAGAAGTAGTCTGCTTGTCAAGACAAAGATACTCTAAATCCCTGTGAGCGGCGTATAAAATAGTACCGCCGGGTGTTTCATAAACTCCTCTGCTTTTCATACCGACAACACGATTTTCAACGAGGTCAACAATACCGATACCGTTTTTTCCGCCAAGTTCGTTAAGTTTGTCCATAAGTTCCATAGGAGAAACCTTTTTGCCGTCCAGAGCCACGGGTATACCCTTTTCAAACTCAACTTCAATGTAAGTGGGCGTATCCGGAGCCTCCTCAGGGCTTACGCCAAGTTTAAGAAGACTTTTAAAATCCGGTTCGTTAGAAGGTTCTTCAAGGTCAAGACCTTCGTGGCTGATGTGCCATAAATTTCTGTCGCGGCTGTAGCTTTCCTCTTTTTTCATCGGGACAGGAAGCCCTCTTTTCTGAAGGAACTCAATTTCCTCGTCTCTTGAGGAGATATCCCACGTTCTCCATGGAGCTATAATTTTAATCTGAGGAGCGAGAGCCTTTATAGTAAGTTCAAAACGAATCTGGTCGTTGCCTTTTCCCGTACAGCCGTGGCAAATAGCCTCAGCGCCCTCTTTAAGAGCAATTTCAACAAGTTTCTTTCCGATAAGTGGTCTTGCTATAGAAGTACCTAAAAGATACTTGTCCTCATAAACAGCGTGAGCTTTAACCATAGGATAGACATAATCGGTAATAAATTCCTCTCTCACGTCCTCGATATAAATTTTACTCGCGCCCATTTTAAGCGCTTTTTCTTCCATACCGTCTGTTTCTTTTCCCTGTCCGACGTCAACGCATACGGCGATAATTTCGGCGCCGTCATAATTTTCTTTAAGCCAAGGTATAATAACAGAAGTATCCAGACCGCCTGAATAAGCAAGAACAATTTTCATAGTAAAATCCTCCTAAAAAATAAAGTTGTAATAATTATACACTTTTTAAAAAAAATATTCAATATAAAATTTAATCTTCGGCTAAATAATAGTCGAAATCATATTGCAATGAATATTTATTCATTAATTATTGCATAAAAGAAAGACATATTTTCTCCGATAAAACGTCTTCCGAAGGATAAGAAAAATAATTTTTAAAATTTAAAATTTACGTCATCGTGTCCTTTTTATAACAATTCAATTTATTAATAAAAAAATTTTAAGGAAAGCGTAGCTTTCCGTTATAAAGTTTATGGTCAAGCCCTTTTTAATAAGCACCGCAAAGAAATGCGGACGGCGCAAGCCGGCTTTGGCAACGCCAAAGCGCTGAACAGCTTGCGGGTGTGGGCAGCGCCCACGGTCTTATTTTTTGTTGTATTAATTTGTTGTTTTGCTATAAAAAAATAACAATAACACTCAATTTTTTTACAAGAACTATTTTTGTTTTTTGAATTGTAAGGTGTTTCTCTGATTTAAAATTCACCAATTTTACAGCAATATATACCGTAAAATTTATATAAAATTATACTTGCATAAATTCTTGTAAAAATGTATAATTATTAACATTATTAAGTAAACGGAGGAACAGAAATGATACAAGCAGGGATAATCGGAGCGACAGGCTACGCCGGAAGCGAGCTTTTCAGAATACTTTCAAATCATCCGGAAGTTAATATAAAAACGATAACATCTCAAAGCTATAGAGGAGAGAACTACGGCGATATATACGAAAATTTCAGACATAAGGAAAATATATGCAAAGAAGAAGATATAGAAAAAATGTCAAAAGAGTGCGACATAATTTTTCTTGCCCTTCCCCATGGCGTAGCGAGTAAAAAAGTAAATAAAGGAATACTTGAGAATACAAAAATAATAGACTTAGGGGCAGATTTTCGTTTACAGGACGTAAACATATACGAAGATTGGTATAAAACCCGCCACGAGGCGAAAGAACTGCTTTCCTCGGCCATATACGGACTGTGTGAGATAAACAGGGATAAAATAAAGAATAAAAGGATAATAGCGAATCCCGGGTGCTATACCACCTGTTCAATTCTTTCCCTTTACCCTTTGGTAAAAGAAAAAATGATAGATATAAAAACGATAATAATAGATGCTAAATCAGGAGTAACGGGAGCTGGCAGAGGAATAAGCTTAGGAACTCATTTCAACGAGGTAAACGAATCAGTGAAAGCTTATAAAATAGCCTCGCACAGGCATACTCCCGAAATTGAGGAACAGCTTTCCTATGCGGCGGGCGAAAAAGTCGTTTTATCCTTCACACCCCATTTAATACCAATGAACAGAGGAATATTAGCGACCTCATACGCCCTTTTAAACAATTCATACAGCTATACCGACATAAAAGAAGCTTATGAAAAATACTACAAAAATGAATATTTTATCCGGCTTACAAAAGAGGGCGTTTTTCCGGAAACAAAATGGGTAAAAGGCTCCAATTTCTGTGATATAGGTTTCACCATAGATAAAAGAACAAATCGGGTAATAATAACCGGAGCTATAGACAATCTTTTTAAAGGGGCGGCGGGTCAGGCAGTACAAAATATGAACATATTATTTGACCTTGACGAAAAAACCGGCATTGACTATCCCCCGACGTTTCCGGTTTAAGTTTATGTCAGTCCGCAGAACTTTCAGAACAAAACAACAAAATAATTGTTGAATATATCAGTTTTTTATACTTTATCTATTGCGGTATTTTAATAAAACAATAAATCATAAGGAGGGAAAAATATGAAAATAATAAAAGGAAACATAACAACCCCAAAAGGTTTCAAAGCGACAGGAAACTTTGTAGGGTTAAAAAAAGAAAAAAAAGACCTCGCGCTTATATTAAGTGAAATTCCCTGCACAACCTCCGGCTGTTTTACACAGAATATAGTAAAAGCAGCGCCTGTGCTATGGGACATAGAGCGGGTAAAAACAAAAAAAGATAAAATAAAGGGGATAGTGATAAACAGCGGAAACGCCAACGCCTGTACAGGCGCACAGGGACTTAAAGACTGTGAAACCACGGCGGAAACTTTCGCCGGACTCGCCCGCTGTGAAAAAGAAAATGTTCTTGTTTGTTCAACGGGAGTAATCGGGGTAAACCTTCCTATGGAAAGATTAACAAACGGCATAAAAACAACCTTTCCTCTTTTATCCGACAGCTTTGAAAGCGGAGAGCTTGCCGCTGAAGCGATTATGACCACTGACACGTTTTCAAAAACAGTATGTATAGAAATAGAGCTGTCAGGAAAAAAAGTAACAATCGGAGGAATGGCAAAAGGTTCGGGAATGATAAACCCGAATATGGCGACAATGCTCTGCTTTATTACGACTGACGCCGATATTTCAAAAGAAATGCTTGATAAAGCCCTATCAGAATGTGTAAAAGATACTTTCAATATGATATGTGTAGACGGAGACACAAGCACAAACGACACAGTTCTGGTTCTGTCGAACGGTCTTGCCGGAAATGAGAGAATTACAGAGGAAAACGCCGATTATGCCGTCTTTAAGGAGGCGCTTTCTGAGATAAATAAAACCCTTGCGGTAAATTGTGTAAAAGACGGGGAAGGCGCTACGAAATTAATGGAAGTAACGGCTGTGGGAGTAAAAACAAAATCCGACGCGAGGAAACTTGTAAACTCTGTTGTTTCCTCAAATCTGTTCAAAGCGGCGCTTTTCGGCGCTGACGCCAACTGGGGGCGCGTACTGTGCGCCATGGGGTATTCAGGTGCTGACTTTAACCCGAATTTTGTGACAATAACATTTAAGAGTAAAGGAGGAGAAATTCTTCTTATGGACAACGGTACGCCAATAGTTTTCGACGAGTTAAAGGCGGCTGAAATTTTAAAAGAATCGGATATATATATCAACATAAAACTGAACGAAGGAACAGAGACGGCGACAGCGTGGGGCTGTGACCTGACCTATGACTATATAAAAATAAACGGCGACTACCGTTCATAAACAGGACACGGAAATCAATTTTTGAAATTTTTAGTTTTTTTTGGAACCTTTTTCTATCGCAAAAAGGTTGGCAGCAAAGGTTCCAAACCTCCAAAAATGCTCTTTGAGCATTAAAAATCGTGGGTTCTGCCAACGCCAGCAAGCCTTTTAGTGCCGCAAAGCACGGTCTTAACTTAGCACATATGGGGCAGTGCCCGCGGTCTTATTTTTTGTTGTATTAATTTGTTGTTTTTCTATAAAAAAAAGAAGGTTATTAAAAATGATGGAAGAAATAATTGAAAAAGCACAAATATTAACGGAGGCGCTTCCGTACATAAAAGAATTCAGCGGTATAACCGTTGTGATAAAATACGGCGGCAGCGCTCTTGTAAATGAAAATATAAAAAAGACGTTAATAAAAGATATAGCGTTAATGAAATATGTCGGCTTTAAACCCGTGGTTGTTCACGGAGAGGGAAAAGATATAAATCAGATGCTTGAAAAGCTTGACATAAAATCAGAATTCAGAAACGGGCTGAGAGTAACCGACGAAAAAACAATGGAAGTCGTTCAGATGGTGCTTGCGGGAAAATTAAATAAAAACCTTGCGACAGAGCTTTGTTCACAGGGAATAAAAGCGGTCGGAATATGCGGAAAAGACGCTGACTTTCTGAAAGTAAAAAAACTTTCCTCTGACGGTGATGATTTGGGACTTGTAGGAGAAATAACCAACGTGGACACATCTCTTATAAATACCCTTATAGACAACGACTTTGTACCGGTGATATCACCCATAGGAGTAGGAGACGACGGAAAAAGCTATAATATAAACGCCGATTACGCCGCGGTAGCGGTAGCCGGAGCTCTGCACGCGCAAAAACTTGTTTTCATAACAGATGTACCGGGAGTCCTGGCTGACATAAACGACCCGTCGAGCGTAATATCTGTAATAAACGTAAACAAAGTAAAAGATATGATAAAAAGCGGGATAATCTCAGGCGGAATGATTCCAAAAGTCGACTGCTGTATAGCGGGAGTTGACGCGGGAGTTGACAATGTTCATATTCTTGACGGAAGAATAGAGCATTGTCTTATACTTGAGATTTTCACCAGAAAAGGTATCGGAACCCTTATAGAATCCGAAAAAAAGGAGATGAAAAAATAATGGATACATTTGAACAGGGCGCAAAAACGATAATGAACACCTATAACCGTTTTCCCATTGTTCTTGAAAAAGGCGACGGAATGTATGTTTACGATGAGAACGGCAAAAAATACCTTGATTTCGCGGCGGGAATAGCCGTAAATTCCTTAGGGCATAACCATAAAAAATTAACGGAAGCGATAGCCCGTCAGGCTCGGACATTAATACACTGTTCAAACCTTTACTGGACAAAACCACAAATATCGTTATCCGCAAAACTTGTTGAAAACTCCGACTTTGACAAAATATTTTTCTGCAACAGCGGAGCTGAGGCAATAGAGGCGGCATTAAAGATATCGAGAAAATACGGAAGCAAAACCAATCGTTATGAAATCATAACAATGAAAAATTCTTTTCACGGAAGAACCTTCGGGGCGATAACGGCAACGGGTCAGCCTCATTATCAGGAAGGTTTAGGTAAGCTTCTTCCCGGAATAAAATACGCGGAATTTAATAATTTTGATTCTCTTTCAGAAATGATAACTGATAAAACCTGTGCCGTTTTGTTAGAGCCTTTACAGGGAGAAGGAGGAATACACCCTTCTGATAAAGAATATTTAAAGAAAGTAAGGACTCTCTGTAACGAAAAAGATATTATGCTTATATTCGATGAGGTACAATGCGGTGTCGGGCGGTTAGGAACACTTTTTGCCTATCAGACTTTCGGTGTAACGCCTGACGCGGTATGTACGGCAAAAGGAATAGCGGGAGGCGTACCAATGGGTTTAATGGCGGCGGCGGACAAGCTCGCCCAAAGCTTTTCACCGGGGGACCACGCCTCAACCTTTGGAGGAAATCCTCTTGCCGCGGCGGCGGGAAATGTAGTTATTGACGAGCTTTTAGGCGGACTTCTTGAGAACATAAAGAAAAACGGAGCATACCTTACAGAAAAATTAAATGCCCTGAAAGAGAAATACCCCATAATAAAAGACGTAAGGGGAATAGGTTATATGCAGGGTATAGAACTTTCCGCAGACGTTTCCGATATAATAAAACAAGCTATAGGAAAAGGAGTTCTTCTTGTCAACGCGGGAAAAAATATAATCCGTTTTGTTCCGCCGCTGATAGCCGAAAAAGAACATATTGACAAAGTAGCGGAAATTCTTGACAATGTACTGTCTGAATTATAAGAAAGGTTATAAATATAAATGAGAAGGTCTGACAGAGAAATAACCGATATAAAAGAAATTTATAAAATTATGAAAAAATGCAAAGTTTGCAGTATAGCTTTTTTTGATAAAAATTTTCCGTATATAATACCGTTAAATTTTGGAGTATCATTAGAAAACGGTGTATTCACAATGTATTTTCACAGTGCGGATAAAGGAACAAAAATAAACCTTTTAAATAAAAATAATCATATAGGTTTTGAAATGAATTGTTCCCATAATTTAATTTTAGATAACGATATTCCCTGTAAATCAACAATGGAATATGAAAGCGTATGCGGAAACGGAATACTGAGAATTTTACCTGAAACAGAAAAAATATATGGATTAAAAATTTTAATGAATCAATATTCAAATATAGAAAATAATTTTAATTTTGATGAAAAAATGTTAAAAGCTGTAACTGTAATGAAACTCGAGATAAATCAGATTTCCGGAAAAAAGCTGATAAAATTTGAGCAATGACCGCTCTCTTTGGTTTACTGTCCAATAAGCGTTAAACAGCGGTATCTTCCTCTTATAATTACTACAGTATTTAAAGTGAGATTAATATTAATCAAGCTTAAAAATCAGCTTATATATAGAAATAAAAAAGGAGACTGTCTTTCAGTCCCCTTTTTTATTTCTATTTCTATTTTTATTTTTTTCTTCTCGCGCCAAGAAAAGAGCCGAGACAAAATCCCAGAAGCACGCCGTATAATACTCCATAAGAAACAGAAGCGTCCAAAAGGACAGCAATAGTTGCCCCTATAAAGCACCCCGCAAGAATAAAAACAGAAATAAAATTATAGGTATTTGATTTTTTTTGAACTTCCTTATTTTTTTCCCATTTTTCAAAAGCGGAATTTCTTCTTTTTTCAAATTCCGACCATTCAGAATCACTGAAATTTTTGCAGAATTCCTCATTTTCATCTTTCTCTTTCATAAAAAACACAACCTTTATGAAAAACACCGCGTATTTATTTTTATATTAACGTGAGTTCGATAAAAAATAACAGCGAAACGGAGTTTCGCGCAAAAGTTTTTGTCAAACTTTTTAAAAAAAGTTTGCGGAGTTTGAGGCAGAGCCTCATACGCACTAACTTAAGACCGTGGGACGCTGTCCCACCACCCTGCAAGCCTTTAAAAAGGCTTGACCTAAACTTTAATAAGCAAAAACTATCGTTTTTGCTGTAGAATTTTAATATTTTCCCTGCAAAACGGAGTTTCGCGCAAAAGTTTTTGTCAAACTTTTTAAAAAAAGTTTGCGGAGTTTGAGGCAGAGCCTCATACGCACTAACTTAAGACCGTGGGACGCTGTCCCACCACCCTGCAAGCCTTTAAAAAGGCTTGACC
>CAYLJL010000014.1:0-14852 GCA_964384005.1 uncultured Lachnospiraceae bacterium
CTCCGGTTTATTTCCCGAAAGCCTGAAAGACTCAATAACCTCAAGTTTCTTTATAATACGCACGCGTTTTTGTCCCGCGCTGTTTTTAAGCTCTTTTTTAAGTTCCGCCGATTCTTTTTCAAGGTCAATATCACGAAGGAGAATTTTAATAGCCTCCGCCCCCATGCCAACCTTAAAAGTATCTCCATATTTTTCTCTCGCGTCCCTGTATTCTTTTTCGGTAAGCAAATCCTTGTATACAAGGGAGGTGTTGTTTCCCGGGTCAAGAATAACATAAGAGGCAAAATAAAGTATTTTTTCAAGAGCCCGCGGGGACATTCCGAGGATAATACCCATGCGGCTTGGAATCCCCTTAAAATACCATATATGTGAAACAGGCGCCGCAAGCCTTATATGACCCATTCTTTCACGCCGCACCTTGCTTTTTGTAACCTCAACACCGCACCTGTCGCATATAATACCTTTGTATCTGATTCTTTTAAATTTGCCACAGTGACATTCCCAGTCTTTGCTTGGTCCGAAAATCCTCTCACAGAACAAGCCGTCACGCTCCGGCTTTAAAGTTCTGTAATTAATAGTTTCCGGTTTTTTAACCTCACCGTATGACCAATCAAGAATTTTTTCAGGAGACGCCAAACCAATTTTTATATAATCAAAAGTTATAGCCTGTTCGCCGTTTTGTGAATTCATAGCAAAATTTCTCCTTCCTATTCTTCGTCATCATTAATTTCTGAATTAATACCGTTTTCATCATCAAAATCATCAGCTAAATCGCTGAAAAGAGCCTCGTCTATCTCAATATCATTTTCTTCCTCATCAATAAGAATATCATCTTCATCAAGAGGGATATCATCCTCATCTATTTCAAGTTCTTCCAGAAGTTCGGGATTGTTGAGGACAGTATCGACAATATTCACCTCTTCATCTTCTTTTTCCATATAATCGTCTTTTTCAACGCCCTCGATATTCACGTCAATAACCCCTATATCGTCGTCGTCCAAATCCTCTTTAATCTCAACCTCCGTGTCATCCTCACGAAGTACCCGAACATCAAGCCCCAGAGCCTGAAGTTCTTTTAAAAGCACCTTAAAGGATTCGGGGACGCCGGGTTCAGGAATATTCTCACCCTTTACAATAGCCTCATAAGTCTTTACACGGCCGACAATGTCGTCGGATTTAACCGTAAGGATTTCCTGTAAAGTGTATGAAGCGCCGTATGCCTCAAGGGCCCATACCTCCATTTCTCCGAAACGCTGTCCGCCGAACTGCGCCTTACCGCCTAACGGCTGCTGGGTAACAAGAGAATAAGGTCCTGTGGAACGAGCGTGGATTTTATCGTCAACGAGGTGATGAAGCTTCAGATAGTGCATAAATCCAACTGTTGTGGGATTGTCGAATTCTTCTCCCGTACGTCCGTCACGAAGTTTGATTTTACCCGTATTGTTGATAGGAACGCCCTTCCATTCCTCTCTGTGCGCCTTGTTTTCGTCGAGATACCTGAAAATCTCAGGGTCGAGAACACTCTGCCATTTATCGGAAAAATCCTCCCACTCCAGATTGGCATAATCATTAGCAAGCTCAAGAGTATCCATAATGTCAACCTCTTTTGCCCCGTCAAATACAGGGGTAGCGACCTTCCAGTCAAGTACTTTGGCGGCAAGGCTCAAATGAATTTCAAGCACCTGCCCGATGTTCATACGAGACGGCACGCCAAGAGGATTAAGCACAATATCAAGAGGTCTGCCGTTGGGCAAGAACGGCATATCCTCAACTGGAAGCACACGGGAAACAACACCTTTGTTTCCGTGACGGCCCGCCATTTTATCACCCACAGAAATTTTTCTTTTCTGAGCGATATAAACACGCACAAGCTGATTAACTCCCGGAGGAAGTTCGTCGTTATTTTCCCTTGTAAATTTTTTGATATCAACGATGATACCGCTTTCACCGTGAGGAACTCTCAAAGAAGTATCCCTCACCTCTCTCGCCTTTTCACCGAAGATAGCCCGTAAAAGCCGTTCCTCCGCTGTAAGTTCCGTCTCGCCCTTAGGAGTTACTTTACCGACTAAAATATCGTTTGGCGAAACCTCCGCCCCGATTCTTATAATACCTTCCTCGTCAAGGTCACGCAAAGCGTCCTCACCCACATTTGGAATATCCTTTGTAATTTCTTCCTGGCCAAGCTTTGTGTCTCTCGCTTCCGCCTCATATTCCTCAATATGAACGGAAGTATAAACGTCATCTGCGACAAGCTTTTCGCTGAGCAAAACGGCGTCCTCATAATTATAACCCTCCCATGTCATAAATCCGATAAGAGGATTTTTTCCAAGGGCAAGTTCCCCGTCTTTTGTAGAGGGGCCGTCCGCTATAATCTGTCCCTTTGTGACTTTATCGCCTTTAAATACGATAGGGCGCTGATTCATACAGTTGGATTGATTGCTTCTTTTAAATTTAGTCATTTTATAGCGGTCTTTCAGACCGCCCTCCCGCAAAACGACAATTTCGGAAGCGTCGACCTTTTCCACAACGCCCGAATGTTTAGCGACAACAACAACGCCTGAGTCTTTAGCCGTTTTGTGTTCCATACCGGTACCTACAACCGGAGCCTCCGTAGTCAGGAGAGGAACCGCCTGACGCTGCATATTCGACCCCATAAGGGCACGGGTTACGTCGTCGTTCTCAAGAAAAGGAATAAGTGCCGTAGCGACGGAAACAAGCTGTTTGGGCGAAACGTCCATAAGGTCAATTTTGTTAGCGTCCATTTCGACGTTTTCCTCACCGAGACGCGCCGTAACTTTAGCGTTGACAAATTCGCCGTTTTCATTAAGGGGTTCGTTTGCCTGCGCTATAACATAAGCCTCCTCCTCGTCGGCTGTAACATAAATAAAATCGTTTGTAACTCTCGGAACAGTTCCGGTTTTATCAATAATACGATACGGCGCCTCAATAAAGCCGTATTCATTTATTCTGGCGAAAGTAGCGAGAGAGTTAATAAGACCGATGTTAGGACCTTCAGGAGTCTCGATAGGACACATTCTTCCATAGTGGGACGAATGAACGTCACGAACCTCAAAGCCCGCTCTTTCTCTTGAGAGACCACCGGGCCCCAGAGCGGAAAGACGGCGTTTATGAGTCATCTCGCTCAGCGGATTGTTCTGGTCCATAAACTGAGAAAGCTGAGAACTTCCGAAAAACTCCTTAATAGAAGCGGTAACAGGTTTAATATTAATAAGCGCCTGAGGAGTAACAGCGTCCATATCCTGAATAGTCATTCTTTCCCTGACTACTCTCTCCATTCTTGAGAGACCTATTCTGAACTGATTCTGCAAAAGCTCTCCTACGGCTCGTATACGTCTGTTTCCCAGATGGTCGATATCGTCCTTGTTTCCTACGCCGTAATCAAGATGTATAACATAGTTTATTGACGCCATAATATCCTCAAGGGTAATATGTTTAGGAATAAGCTTAGGTATATTGTTTAAAATAGCGGTTTTGATTTCTTCCTTGTCGTCGCTTGACGAAATTATCTCCATAAGAGCGGGATAATAGACTTTTTCCTTAATTTTAAGTTCATCGGCGGTAAGACCGAAAGGCTTTATAAATTCGTCAATAAAAACTGTAAGATTCGACAAAATCTTAACGTTTCTTTCCTCGTTCACATCTCCGACAAGAATCCAGATATAAGGAATACCAGTATTCTGGATAGAATCCGCAAGCTCGGCTGTAATTTTCGTACCCTTTTCAGCGATAATCTCACCTGTCGAGGGGTCGATAACGTTTTCAGCAAGCTTATAGCCCCTGACGCGATTTTTGAAAGCGAGTTTTTTATTAAATTTATATCGTCCCACTTTAGCTAAATCGTATCTTTTGGGGTCATAGAACATATTATTAAGTAAGGTTTCGGAACTATCGACGGTAGGGGGTTCTCCGGGTCTTATTTTTTTATAAATCTCAATAAGACCTTCTTCTTTTGTTTTTGTCGTATCCTTTTCAATAGTGGCGGCAATTTTAGGCTCGTCGCCGAAAAGTTCAAGAATTTCCTCGTCAGTACCAATTCCTAACGAACGTATTAAAACCGTAACCGGAACTTTTCTTGTTCTGTCAACCCTTACATAGAATACGTCGTTTGAGTCCGTCTCATATTCAATCCATGCGCCTCTGTTCGGGATAACGGTAGAACTCAAAAGATTTTTGCCCACCTTGTCTTTTTCAATAGCATAGTAAATACCGGGAGAACGAACAAGCTGGCTTACAATAACACGTTCAGCGCCGTTAATAACAAAAGTTCCCGTATCCGTCATAAGCGGAAAATCTCCCATAAAGATTTCCTGTTCTTTGATTTCGTCAATTTCTTTGTTTCTAAGGCGCGCCTTTACTTTAAAAGGCGCCGCGTAGGTCGCGTCGCGCTCTTTACATTCGGGAATATCATACTTAGGTTCGGAATCAAATGTAAAATCCGTAAATTCAAGAACGAGATTTCCGCTGTAATCACAAATAGGAGAAATATCCTCAAAAACCTCTTTAAGCCCTTCCTCCAAGAACCACTTATAGCTGTCCTTCTGCAAAGCGAGCAGATTAGGCATTTCCAAAACTTCGTCTATCCTCGAATAACTCATACGAACCACATCGCCAAGCTTGACGGGGCGTATTCTGTTTTTCTCCATGGCGCCTTCACTCCTTAAAAATAATAGTATAATAAATTACGGAATTTTTTCCGCGAAAAAACAAAAGCAATAAACACAAAAAATCGCCGACATTAACCTTTAAATTTTAAATTCGGATTTTCGTCCGCGGTAAAATCGAAGTAAATTTTAAATTATGGCAGTTGGCAAACTTTTCAGGGCAAAACAATAAAACAATCTGTAGAAAAATAAAGAATGAACGGGCAAACTTTAATGTTAACTTGACATATCAAGCAATTATTTTATTGTTTTGCCCTGAAAATTTTGCGAATTGCCATATTATGAAATATATCCGATTTTATCAAAGTCAGCCGCCGTGTTATTTTATTGCTTCGCTGTAATCAACGTTTTCTTAGAAAAATAACTCTGAAAAAAATATTTTAAAAATAATTGTTGAATTTAGTAAAATTATATGTTAGACTATATAGACAACGATTAAACATCGTTGTCTTAAACTTTCACGAAATGCCGCCTCAAGCAACATATATTTATTAAATGAGCGTGCGTTCACCGAAGCCCATTTTATATATCCGGTAATTTTAAGCGCCGGACATATGGAAATCAAAAGAAACTATAATTTGTTAATATATTTAAAAGCTTAAAAATCAAGATTTTTAAGACTTGTCTTTTCTAATCAGATTACAGGTAAAACTATATTTTACCACTTATTGATACATTTAATAATAATACCATATTTTAAAATAACTGTCAAGTTCTTTTTTGTTTTTTCCACGCAAATCAATTTTTGTAACAGCGAAACGTAGTTTCAAAAATTGATTTGCGTGATTTTTTAAAATTTGTCCTTGCATTTGTATATAAAATCTGTTATAATAATGGACGATGATTTTCATATAAAAAATACCGAATATTTTTATAATTCAAATTGGTGTTTCTATAATTTTTAAAGGAGGTGCCGTGGAAATGGCAAAATGTGCGGTTTGTGATAAAGCAAGACAAAAAGGACACAGAATAAGTATCAACCGTAGCCAGGTCAGCAGACGTGCTAACAAAACTTGGAAAGCAAACGTAAAAAAGATTAAAATAATTGAGAACGGAACAGTTAAATCAATTTACATCTGTACAAGATGTCTGCGCGCTAATAAAGTTACACGCGCAATCTGATAATTCAACAATACTCTTTAACAAAATATACTAAAGAGTAAGCAAAAAAGAGACTGAAAAATTCGGTCTCTTTTTTGGCTGCTCTTATTTTATTTATTGTTCCTATGGCAAAAGGTAGCCTTTTTCAACACTTTCATTAATAATTCTCATCATATACTCCGAAATATCGGGATGGGCCTCTTTAAAAACTCTCCATGACTTGTTAAGCACCTGTTCTTTGCGTATGTTATTTTTAAGCCACATTTTTCCTTTGGTAAGATAATTAAGCAGTATCGGCTGTACTCTGTCTAAAATATTAGCGAAAACAGCCTCTTTTGTTTTTCCGGCATCAAACTCAAGCCATAAATCAAAAAATTCTTTTTTTTGATTTTCCGCAAGAAGACCATATATTTTTTCAGAGGATTTCATCTCACGTTCCGCCTTATCCTTGTTGCCCTCCTCGTCATACAGATAAGTATCCCCCGCGTAAATTTCCACAATATCGTGAATAAGAGCCATTTTGATACATTTTAAAATATCCGTTCCGGCTTCGGCGTATTCTTCTAAAGTTATGGCAAGCATACATAAATGCCATGAGTGTTCTGCGTCATTTTCGTGCCTTGACCCGTCCGATAAAAGAGATTGCCTGAAAACGCTTTTTAACTTGTCAATCTCAATTATAAAATTCATTTGCCTGTCAATTCTTTTCATTCAATCAGTCCAGCCCCCAATACCAGTTTTTTGTCATATCCTTCACGCTTGCCTCAACCGGCAGTTCTTCACTTCCGTCAAGAACCTTTTCCATCATACACACAGCGTCGTTCATGTCAATAATATCATCTCCGTTGACATTAAGCAAGCCTTTGCCTATTTTCTCACCGTACATTTTTTCAGCCGGAGTAATAAAGTCACCGTCTAAGACCTTTTTAATTACAATAGAAACGTCCGCGGCGGTAAGCTCCCCGTCACAGTCAGCGTCTCCGAACACAGGGTCCCTTACTTCTGTTGAAACAATTTCCGCGTTTAAATTCTTGTCAATTTTACATTTGAACACAACAGACTTTAAAGATAAAGGAAAGTCATTAAAATCCGCATACATAAAAACAATTTCTTCTTCTCCCGCTTCCTCTGCCGTAAAAAGATATTGCTCGGCGCTTGTTTCTCCTGACGGCGGAATTTTTTGCCACTCCATTCCATCATAGTATAAAGGATAACATTTTCTTTCCGTAAGCTTGAGTTTAGAGTCTTTCTTCGGGGCATACTGCCAGCTGTAAGGAATCGAGGCTCCTCTTGGCTGTGATATATATATTTTATTTGATTTTGTTTGTAAGTCACTGATTTTATTAAAGGTATTTTCCGTATAGAAGTATTCCTCCGACATATATTCCTCATTATCCCAGTCCGGTTTAACAGAGAATTTATAAGCTCCCTCTCCGTTTTCTTTCATAACGTCCCTGAAGTCATAAGTCCATCTTACCATATCTCTGCTGCCGTCAAGGAAAACATTTATAGCCTGCTCTGTTGTGACAGCGTCCTCTCCCTTATAAAGCCTGATATGATAAGAATAAACTTTTTCCTCACAAGGCTCCGTTTTCGGAAGCTTCCATACGCTTACACCGTTGTCAGTCCAGCCAACCATATTGTCGCCAAGCACAAATTCATCGTAATCATAGGTATAACTTTCGGCATATACCGTTTGCAGAATAAAAAATGATATTAAAACCGCCGTTAAAAAAACTATTCTTTTCATAGGAACATCTCCTTTCAAAAATCCCTTGGAGAATAAATCCCCAAGGGCACATAATCTTACAGTTTCAAAGCACGCTCAACAACGTTGTCAACTGTAAATCCGTATTTTTCAAAAAGTTTAGCGTAAGGGCCTGATTCTCCGTATCCTTCCATACAAATAATATCGCCGTCAAGACCGATATATTTATGCCAGCCGAAATCGGAAGCCGCCTCAACAGCGAGACGTTTAGTAACCTTTTTCGGGAGAACGCTTTCCTTATATTCCTCCGGTTGTTCCTCAAAAAGCTCAAAGGACGGCATACTGACAACCCTCGCGTCAACGCCTTTTTCTTTAAGCTTGTCGTAAGCCTCGTAAATAAGCCCGACCTCCGAGCCTGAGGCCATTAAAATAACGTCGGGGACTTCTTTTTCCGAATCTCTTAAAATATAAGCGCCTTTAAGAGCGTTTTTGCCTGTTTCTTTCAAAAGCTTTGTTTTTTGTCTTGTAAAGACAAGACCCATAGGAGCGTCTTTTCTCGTAAGAGCGGCATACCAGCCCGCCGCTGTTTCGTTTGTGTCGCAGGGTCTGAAAACTATATAATTCGGAATACTTCTGAGGGCCGCCAGCTGCTCGATAGGCTGGTGAGTCGGGCCGTCCTCGCCTACGCCGATACTGTCATGAGTAAGAACGCTTATAACAGGGAGTTTCATAATCGCGGAAAGTCTCAAAGACGGTTTCATATAATCGCAGAACACGAAAAATCCCGCGATATAAGGTTTAAGACCGCCGTGAACCATAATACCGTTGGCGATAGCCGTCATAGCGTGCTCACGTATACCGAAATGGAAGTTAGAGCCGTCGGGGGTTTCTTTTGAGAAGTATTCTCTGCCTTTCATAACGGTCATATTTGACGGAGAAAGGTCAGCGGAGCCGCCGAAAAGATTCGGGACAAATTTAGCCGCCTTATTGAGTACGATTTCAGAAGACTGTCTTGTCGCCTTATCCTCGGTATAAGTCCAGAAATCCTCATCATCATAAAGAGCCTTGGCATAATCGTTTTCCTGCCACTTCTTCCATTCCTCGGCAAGTTCGGGATATTTGCTTTCATACTGTGAAAAAAGCTTATTCCAGTCGTCCTCTTTAACCTTAAGAGATTTTTTGATATCAGCGATTTCCTCTTTGACCTCATCGGGAACGAAAAACTCATCTTCATAGGGCCAGCCGAGATTTTCTTTTGTAAGCTTAATTTCCTCAGCGCCTAAAGGAGCGCCGTGAGCGGCCGGTTTTCCCGCTTTATTCGGAGAGCCGTATCCTATAATTGTTTTCACCTCAATTAAAGACGGCTTGTCGCTGACAGACTTTGCCTCCTCAATAGCCTTAGCTATGGCGGCGGTGTCGTTTCCGTCTGTAACTTTCTGAACGTGCCAGCCATAGGCCTTAAATCTGTCGCCCACGTTTTCCCTGAAAGCTATATCGGTGCTTCCCTCTATTGTTATATTGTTTGAATCATATAATAAAATAAGCTTTCCAAGGCCTAAAGTTCCCGCCAATGAGGCCGCCTCCGAGGAAATACCCTCCATCATACAGCCGTCACCGCATAAAGCGTAAGTATAATGGTCTACGATTTTTATATCGTCTGTATTGAATTTAGCGCCAAGGCGGCTTTCGGCAATAGCCATACCCACAGCGTTGGCAACGCCCTGTCCCAGAGGTCCTGTTGTAATCTCAACGCCTTTTGTATGCCCATATTCGGGGTGTCCCGGAGTCATAGAGCCGAATTGTCTGAAATTTTTAAGGTCCTCAACAGTCAGTCCATAACCGAAAAGATGCAATAATGAATATAAAAGCATCGAGCCGTGACCGGCGGATAAAACAAAACGGTCACGGTCTGCCCAGTCAGGATTTTCGGGATTATGCTTTAAAAATTTAGACCAAAGAGTATAAGCGGTCGGAGCGGAACCCATAGTAATACCCGGATGACCTGATTTAGCCTTTTCAATAGCCTCCGCGCTTAAAAGTCTTATTGTATTAATAGCCATTTGTTCAGTATTCATAAAAAAATCCTCCTGTGAATTAATTTCCTTATAGTCAGTGTTTATTTAGGTACGCTTTCCCAGTCTTTCAAAAATCTTTCTATACCGTTGTCCGTAAGAGGGTGCTTGCTCATCTGGATAATTACATTATAAGGAATTGTAGCGATATGAGCGCCGGCTCTTGCGGCGTTTATAACGTGCAGAGGATTTCTCACACTTGCGGCGATAACCTCCGTTGAGATATTATGGATATTGAATATATCAACAATTTCCTCAATAAGTAAAATACCGTCGTGACCTATGTCGTCAAGTCTTCCCAGAAACGGGCTTACATAAGTCGCCCCCGCTCTTGCCGCCATTAAAGCCTGAGCGGCGTTAAAAATAAGAGTGACGTTGGTTTTTATTCCCTCTGCCGATAAAATCTTCACCGCTTTAAGACCCTCTAAAGTCATAGGAATCTTAATAACAATATTTTTATGAATTTTTGAAAGTTCTCTTGCCTCCTCGACCATTCCCTCGTGTTTAAGGTCAATAACCTCGGCGCTAATCGGGCCGTCCACAATAGACGTTATTTCCTTGACAACGTCTATAAAATTTCTTCCCTCTTTGGCTATAAGTGACGGATTTGTTGTAACTCCGCATATAATACCCAAATCATTAGCCTCACGTATGTACTCCACGTTAGCGGTATCAATAAAAAGCTTCATAGAAATCTCTCCTTGTCTGATATATTTTTGTTGCGGGAAACACCGTACAAAGAGGGAATAAAAATAATTTTGCGAAAAAAATACGCTCCAAATGGGTTTATAGTCAATCAACTTGAAAAATGAATAAGTTCGGCAATCAAAAATCCTTTTCACTTACGTTTAGTCAGTTGGCGCGGGCTTTCGGCTGCGCCTGCCTTCCGCCGCCTTGTGAAAATAATTTTTTCCTCGCCTCCTTTTTTCCATTTTCAAGTTGATTGACTATAAAAAAACATACTTCCGCTAAAATTATTTTTATATTTGAACTATGCGGTATTTCCACAAATAAATTTTACCACATATTACTTAAAATTTGTACACTTTTTTTATAAAATATCGAAAATTATTACAGCAGACGCATCATAACAGGCAACAAAAATAATTTTCAGCCCGCCTTCTTTCGCTCATTTTCAAGTTGATTGACTATAACAGATTGCATTTAATGAAATACTTGTTTTTTATAGAATTATTTAGTATAATAAATAATAGACTTCTTTCGAAACTGCGAAATTACTCCGTTCCAACAAAAAAATATTTTATTCAATGTTTTAGCGAAAGGCGTTTTGCTTTTTAAACGCCGAAAGCGTTAAGAAACATTGTAGAAAATATTTTTTTCTGACAATATTTGTATCAATATGAAGTTTCGAAAGAAGTCTAATAGAAAATAATAAAAATCTTTATCGGAGAATTGCGTATATGATAAAAAATTTCAAATTTACATTTTACGGCGTTATCGCGGCGATATTTTTATTATACGGAGCGGGTTTATTGATTTTCGGGGGTTATCAGGTCGGAAATCTTATGGTATTAATATTGGGTATATTCTTCTCGTTTTTTCATTTCTGTAAAATAAAAAATATTAAAAATAAATTTATAACCCTGTTAAAAATTGCCGTAACCGTGGGAATTTTAACAGACCTTCTGCTTATAACTTTTATAGCCGCATCCCTTGGCGTACCTCTTTCCGATGAGAGCGAGGACTCCGTAATAGTATTGGGCTGCGGACTTAACGGCTCCGAAGTTTCAGAGACATTAAAAGAACGGCTTGACGCGTGCCTTGAATACACAAAAGAAAATCCGGAAGCCATAATAGTCGTAAGCGGCGGTCAGGGTTTCACAGAAGAAGTGACGGAAGCGTACGCTATGAAAAAATATCTGACAGACAACGGCGTTCCGGAGGAGAAAATTATTGAGGAGCCGGATTCAAGTTCTACATATGAAAACTTTGTAAACTCAAAAAAAATACTCGATAATTACTTTAAAGATAAAAATTCCGGCTATAAAACAGCCTTTATAACAAATAACTTTCATTGTTACCGCGCGTATAATCTCGCTGAAAACGCGGGAATAAGCGTATCCTGTTTTTACGCTCCGGATGAGTGGAAAACCGCCGTCCCATCATATTTAAGAGAAAGCCTTGCGGTAATAAAGCTTTGGATTTTAGGGATATAGGCTTCCGCCATAAAATAATTGAGAGGTATCACAATGTCAGCTTATGAAAATTTTTCAAAAGTATACGATAAATTTATGTCAGACACGCCTTATGACGAATGGGTAGATTATATAAAAAAAATTTGGGATAAATATTCTCTTTTCCCGAAACTTATAGCGGAGCTTGGCTGCGGAACGGGAAATATAACGGAGCGCCTTGCCAATATGGGAATAGAAACAATAGGAATAGACTCCTCGGAGGATATGCTTTCAAAAGCGAAAGAAAAAGCAGAAAAAAACAAAACGGAAATTTTATATTTAAAACAAGATATGAGAAGCTTTGAGCTGTACGGAACCGTAGATTGTATTATAAGCCTTTGCGACAGTATAAATTATATTACCCAAAAAAGCGACCTTTTAAAGGTCTTTAAACTTGTCAACAACTACCTTGACCCTGAAGGTTTATTTATATTTGACTTAAATACGATATACAAATTCAAAAATATTTTAGGGCAGAACAGCTTTTCACAGACAGATGAGACTTCAGCGTATACGTGGGAAAACTATTTTGACGAAACCGATAATATAAACGAATATTACACAAATTTTTTTATAAAAGATGAGAATACAGGACTTTATGAGCGATTTGAGGAAGAACATTATGAAAGAGGATATACCGTAGATGAAATAAAAGAAGTAATTGATAAATCAGGTCTTGAATTTGTCGCCGTTTTTGACGAGCTTACCTTTTTGCCGCCGAAAAATGACAGTGAGAGAATATTTTTTATAGCGAGAGAAAAAGGCAAATCAATTTATAACGGAACAATAAAAAAATGAACAGGAAAGTTTAAATAAAAACCGGTATAGCAAAGAACTGTTTAATTGCTGTAAATGTTTAAACCTTAAAATCACAGGAGATGAGATAAAATGGATTATATTTTGAGAGCGACCGCGGGAAACGGGAGTGTACGGGCGTTCGCCGCAAAAACAAAAGAAACGGTAAATACGGCTTTTTCGGTTCATAAAACTTCTCCCGTAATGACCGCCGCCTTAGGAAGAACCCTGACAGCGGGCGCCCTTATGGGATGTATGCTGAAAGACGATAACGACATTTTAACGATAAATATAAAAGGAGACGGTCCCGGCGGAGGAATAATAGTCACGGCGAACAATAAAGTTGAAGTAAAAGGATATTGTTTCAACAATTTAGTTGACATTCCGCTTAAACCAAACGGAAAACTTGACGTATCGGGCGCTTTGGGACATGGAAGTTTCACCGTAATAAAAGACCTTGGTCTGAAAGAACCTTATGTCGGGCAAATTCCTCTTGTTTCAGGGGAAATAGCGGAGGATTTGACTTATTACTTCGCGACCTCCGAGCAGATACCGTCAGCGGTCGCTCTCGGGGTTCTGGTTGACAGAGACTACACCGTAAAACAGGCGGGAGGTTTTGTAATACAGCTTATGCCCGACGCTGATGAGGAAATAATTTCCTCTGTAGAGGAAAAAATGACCGGAATAAAATCAGTAACCTCAATGTTTGAGGCCGGAAAAGAACCTTTTGATATTTTAAACGATATTTTAGGAAACTCCGGACTTAATATACTTGATGAAATTCCTGTAAGCTTCCGCTGCGGCTGTTCAAGAGAAAGAGTTGAAAAGGCTCTTTTAAGCATAGGTAAATCGGAACTTGACGATATTATAGAAAATGACAGAGAAGCCACTCTTCATTGTCACTTTTGCAACACCGATTATAAATTTGACGAAGATTATTTAAAAACTCTTCGGGATGCGCTCAATGAGCAAAAGTGAACGAGATAAAAAAGAAGTCTGTTCAAGAATTATTTTATTGTTCCGCCCTGAAAATTCTGCGGATTGCCGCAATGCCGTTTACTATAAAATTATTAAATTATTAAAAATAAAATGGAGTTGATAATAATGGCAAAAAATAAGAGAAAAGATTATTCCGGAATTATAGCGCTTGCAGTGGTTATTCTGATTCTTTTAAGCGGCGCTTTTGTCGTTATCCCTATGCTGGGCGATAAATCCTCGATAGTTGAGAAGCCGGCGGTCACCGTTTCCGTAGGCACTGAGACGCCTGTATATTATACGGCTAAAATAAACTTTGAGGGCAACGTTGACAAATTAAAAGAAATAAGCGACACTGAATATGAAGAAATGCTCTCGGAAGCTTTAAACGAAATAGGAGAAGAAGCTTTATCCGAAGCTGACGGTACCGACCTTGTAAAAGAAAAGGTAAAAGAGAAATTTATAGAAAAATTAAAAACAGGCAATTCGGAGGATTTTGAAATAACCGACATATATATCGACCAGCTTGTAAGGGACAACTACGCTCCCGCGCCGAAAAAAGAAGGGCCAAGCGGACAGGATGTGGCTGATATGTTTAAAACAAACAGAAATAAATAATAAGCGTGACGCAAATAATTAACAAAAAATCGGGGAAATATTATGAAATATAAAATTCTGGAACTGTTAAAAACAAGCGGTACTTTTGTTTCCGGCGAGGAAATCGGAAAAACATTCAATATCTCCCGAAGCGCCGTATGGAAAAATATATTGAAGCTTAAAGAACTTGGTTATGACATAACCTCAGTAACAAAAAAAGGGTATTGTCTGAACATGACAGCTGATGTTTTAAACGATTATGAGATAAAAACCTCTCTCTGTTCAGAAATCTTCGGCAAAAACTTCCTATACCTGCGGGAAACCGATTCAACAAATGAAGAAGCGAAAAGACAGGCGCAAAAAGAAGTTCCCGAGGGGTTTCTTGTAATAGCCGAAAATCAGACAAAAGGTAAAGGCAGACTTGGAAACAGCTGGGCGCCCTCAATAAATTTCCCCCTTACGTTTTCCATTATATTAAGGCCGGCGCTTATTCCGGCGGACATAACCTCATTGACTTTGATAACCGGTTTATCCGTATGTAAAGCTTTCAGAGATATAAATATTCCCGCCTATGTAAAATGGCCTAACGACATAATAATAAACGGAAAAAAAGCCGTGGGAATTCTGACGGAGCTAAGCTGTGAAATAGAAAAAATAAACTATGTTGTCATAGGAATCGGAGTAAACATAAACGAAGCTTCCTTTGACGGCGAACTTAAAGAAAAAG
>CAYLJL010000015.1:0-5979 GCA_964384005.1 uncultured Lachnospiraceae bacterium
TTCGGAGGAACTGTGAATATCGCTTACGGCAGCGGCGGACCCGGCGTCTGCACAGTTACATCAAAAGAAACCAATACTCTTGATGACTATTTAACTTGTGAGGGTAATTTTACAGGAGCGGACGGCGGATATGACGGTACTAATGATATGTATATTTCAGCCGGCGCGCTTGTAAAAGAATTTTCTGTTGCGGCATACAAGAAGCAGCTTGACGCCGCTGATGTGATTATCGCCTACGCGGGAACTATTCCAAATCAGACAACTTATGGCGTGAGCGGTGAAAAGGATTCTTCTGAATCAAAGGACAGAAGCAGCATTAACCTTCCGGCACATCAGTCACATGTTCAGGATATATGTAATGTTGCGGAATATCAGGATAAAACTGTTGTTGTTATGTCAACTGTCGGACAGATTAATGTTGAGCCGTTCAAGGATAAATGTGCCGCTATTTTATGGACTTCTTATAACGGACAAACACAGGGCGAGGCTCTTGGAAAGGTTTTAACAGGAGCGGTTAATCCTTCGGGAAGACTTACAACAACATGGTATAAAAATGCTGATGTGGCAAAAATGGAGATTTCCAACAATACTGAACAAACTGTCGGCGGTATTAAAGGCAAGTATACTAACTATGACATTCAGGCAGACGGCACAAATCCCGGACACACTTATCAATATTACAGTAATGAACCGATATATCCTTTCGGATATGGTCTGAGCTATACCGATTTTGTCTATTCAAATATGACTATTGACAAAACAAGCACTGCCCCTGACGGAACAGTTACATTTACCGTTGATGTTAAGAATAACGGCTCTGTTTCAGGAAAAGAAGTTGTTCAGCTCTATGTGGCTCATCCGGGCGCGGGTACCGGAAATATGCCTAAAAAACAGCTTAAAGGTTTTAAGAAGGTTGAAATAGGCGCAGGGCAGACAGAGACTGTTAGTATTACGCTTAATGTAAGAGATATGTATTTATTTGATGAAACAGCCCAGATTGATGTTGTTCCGACGGGTACTTATACCGCCTATATCGGAAAGAACGCAAATGATGAAAGCAACTCCAAAACATTTAGCGTGTCGGGAACTCTTGAATCAAAGATTAAAACCGTTAAAGCTATTCCTACCGGCGTTGTTGTTTCGGGATATATAGGCGAGGACGGAAGCAATCTTACAGCTAACAAAACAATCAATTCCGGTCTTTCTGTTGTTATGACAGATGAAAAGGTTATTGATATGGATGACTCTGCCGCTGTAACAGTCGTATATTCAAGCTCAAATGATGATATTGCGACGGTTGACAAAAATGGTATCGTGTCTTCAGGCAAAACAAAGGGCGTTGCTACTATTACAGCGTCGGCAACCGTAAACGGGGAAACAGTGTCAACTACATATCCTGTTGTAAATCAGCTTTCGGTCGGAGCGAGTCCAAACGATATCGACGAGGCTCTCGCTGAATTGAAAGACGCTTATGACAAAATTCCAAGAGAGGCTTATTCAGATACAAATCTCGCTGAATTAGATAAGATTTATAACGACAGCGTGGCACAGATTAAAACCATTAAAGCAAAAGATGACATTGAAAACGCAGTAGCACAGGCTGTTAATAAAATGAATTCCGTTGTTATGGATAAGTTGGAGGACGTATACAGTTTAAGTTCTGAAAATCCCAATTATATCGTTACGGGAGTTATTGATTATAACGCGGACGGAATAGGTACGTATACCGGCGCGACGGGAACTGTTACAAATTCCACTCCTAAAAGCGGAATTATGATGCAGGTAAAGGACAGCAGCGGCAAAGTTATTACAGACGGAATAACATGGCAGATTAAGAAATTTGACGATTCGGTTCGTAAGGTCGCAGATATTGACAGCAAGACGGGTGAACTTACAATTTACGGAAATGGTATTGTTCAGATTACCGCGGCAGATGTCAATAATATGAAGTGCGGTACACTTATGGTTCAGGTTAATATGCAGATTGAGGCGGAATATGCAGATAATCCGGACGGCGCCGACCTTAAAGACAATCAGAGCGGTTCAAGCGGCGGTTTTGACGCCGGAAGTACAGGAACGGCATGGATTCAGTATAAATCCGTTAAACTTTCCAATCTTGATAAATTTATTGTCAGATATGCCGGAAAAAATGCGGGTGTGATTAATGTAAGCCTTGAAAAGAGCTCTGTTTCCGGTCTTATAGCCTCAAAGAGTGTAAACGGTACGGGCGCATGGAGCACATGGGCTGAAGAAGAACTTACTATTGACAGCGAAGCTTTAGACGCCGCACAGAAAGCGGGAAAATTTGACGAGTATGGCTGCGCTACAATATATATTCAGACTAATGGAATAAATCTTGATTATTTCAGATTGAATTATGTTGAAAATAATGACGATGAGCCTTATATTATCGAAAAAACGCTTAATAAGACTAACGGAAGAATTAAGACCAATTTGAAATACAGAGGCAGCACTCTCGCGTCGGATGTATTTCTTATCGCTGCTGTAAAAGGTACGGACGGAAAGATTAAAAGTGCTTCTACACAGATAGTTAAAGGCACAGGTGAGTATGAAATCACAACGAATGCGGCAAGCGGCGATATTGTGGATTTGTTTGTATGGAACAGTCTGATAGGTATGAAATCTCTTTCAGCAAAGACAACAACAATCTGGAGAACTCCTGTTGACAGTGAAATTATCGCTTATGTCATTGATACATCGGCGGCGAAAACAAGCGGGGTAAAAGTAGTCGATTGTTCAGGCTTAACCGGAGGAACCGCAGGTGAGAAATACGCAAATGAGTATGAAGGCATGGGAGGATACGGAGTCCTTGCAGAAAATGAGAAGAGTTATGTCCAGGGAAGCTGGACATATACGGACGTGAATGAGAAAACTTATGATTTTACCGTCAACAAGGGCTGGAACCATAGTACTTCTGGAAATAAAGAACTTGCAAGTTTATATATTACTCCAAAATCAGACTGTAAAGTGACGCTGGTATACAGATGCAACACTGACAGAGTATTCTATATGGAGTATGGCGACAATAAAATTTCAGGATACGGATTAGGCGGTAATGCCGGTGACCCGATTGCGACTTTAAGTATTGAGGCTTTAAGCGACACGGGAGAATATGAACCTGTATATATTTATGGCGGCGGCAGCAATAAGTTCATACAAGCCGTTATCGTGGAATACTATGGAAAAGAGGAAGAAACGGCGGCCGCAAGTCTCGCGTCTGTCGGCGACGGAAACGACAGACCCGTTCAGTTTGAAACATGGGGAAACACCAAAGCTGTTTTAACTAAAAATGAACAAACAGGAGAAACAAAGGTGTTTACTATCGGCTTGAACAATTCATTAATTCCGCTTGATACAGATTATTTCTATGAGTCTGACATACCAAACTATAGCAATATATCTTTGAACATAAATTGTCTCGCTGAATACAACGGCAGACTTTTCGCAGGCTGTGATGACGGCTTGATGGTGATGTTCACTGACTGTGTGAAATGCTATAAGCTTAAAAAGATATGCGATTTTGACATCAAGAGTATGAGTATTGTCGGCGATAATATGTATATAAGCAACGGTACGACAGATTTGGAAATTAATATGTCCGATATCGGTGGAGAGTCGATTGATGCTGAAGAGGCTTATATCTTATCCTCAAAAGGCGGCGTTTTCATTGACGTACGTTCCGCAGAGGAGTTTGCAGAAAAATCTTTTGACGGTTCGATTAATATCCCTGTTGATGAAATCAGAGAGGGACTGGCCTCATACAGCAAAGATACAGCGCTTATATTCTATTGCGCGTCAGGAACAAGGGCAAATGAGGCTGTTAAGGCGGCTAAGGAGATGGGATTTACAAATGTGTATAATCTTGGAAGCATTAATAAGTTGATTTAAAAAAATTAACAAAGGTAAAAAAATCCCCCCTGCGAAGCAGGGGGGATTTCAGCGTGTCGACTTTGTGGCGCTTATTGAAAAAAGCGGGAGAAAAACTTTTGTGCGAAACTGACGTTTCGCTGTTATTTTTTATCGAACTCACGTTAATTTATTGATATGTCAGGTTTTATTAAAACTAAATACCGTTTAATCTGCAAATAAAAATTGATTTACGCCCCGCGGGGAAAATTTTTAATGGGAGTAAATCGAATTTTTATCAATCCTTAAAATTGTGTTTAGTATAAAACTTTTAGGGGTATTTTCTATTATTTTGCTTGCTACAATTTCTAATCTGATTTTAATATTTGATTAATTTTTTTTTAAAAATAATTTTCTATACTTCTTAATATTAGGAAACGTTGATTAATTTTTTTCTTGAAAATAATTTTTTATAGTTTTATAGTCAATCAACTTGAAAATGAGCAAAAGGAGACGGAATGAAAATCATTTTTGCAGGGCGGCGGAAGGAGAGCATAGTCAGCTGCCTGTGCTGACTGACTAAACATAAGCAAAAAGGATTTCTGACCGCTGAACTTGTTTATTTTTAAGTTGATTGACTATAAATTGGCGTTTCGATAACTTTTATTTAGGAGTGATTTGATTGAAAAGAAAAGTTATTAAGGTCGGAGTGATTGTTGCTATTGCCCTTGTAGTTGTTATAGGAGGATGGTTTTCATACAAATACCTGTTTGGAGATGAACGTCCGGAAATGCCGTCTTTTAACCCGAATCAGGCGATAGCTGTAGTCGGAAACGGCGAGATAAACGAGTCGATTACCGCTTCGGGAGTTGTCGCTCTCGCTGATGAGTATGAGGTTTACGCAGAAGGAGAAAGCAACATTGTTAAAGAATTTCTTATTGAGGAAGGAGATACTATTGAGGAAGGGCAGCTCCTTGTAAATTATGATGTTGATGATAAAAAAGAGGAGTACGAAAGCAAAATAAGAGAACTGGAAATTACTCTCCAGAATGAAAAAATGAATTTACAGAGTATTGCGCTCCCTTTAAGCGATACGGAGAAAAAAGAACTTGAAAATAATATTGCTCAAGCGGAAAAAACGGTTTATGATTCTCAGGTGAAAATTGAAAATTATGCGGACAGCATAAGCAAACAGGAAACGGCTATCAGCAACGCTCAAAGAGCTATTGATAACGCTCAGAGGGCTATTGATAACGCTCAAAGGGCTATTGATAACGCTCAGAGCGATTATGAAAAGGCTCAGAAAACCGTAAACGACAATAAAGAACTCCTTGACGTGGGCGCTATTACACAGGAGGAATATAATAATTCCGTTGACGAACAGAAAAAGGCTTCCGATACATACGACGACGCTGTTCAGGCCTATGACGATACCGTTCAGGCCTATGACGACGCTGTTCAGGCTCTTGATGACGCTAAAATTGAACTTGTAAACATACAAAAAGAAAAAGAGTCAGACGAGTATACTCTTAAAAACGCGCAGCTTAGTTTAAGTCTCGCTCAGGCTAAATTTAAACAATCAAGCAATCCTATGTCTGACCAAGAAACGCAGATTAAATATAAACAGCAGGAAAATCAAATCGCTCTTACGGAAAATTCATTAAGCGATTATCAAAAGAAACTTTCGGAACTTGTTTATTCAACTTCAAGTCTTGTAAGCGGGCGTGTTACTGAGATTTGTATAGACGAGGGAACTTATACGGAAGAAAATACGGTTATGCTTAAAATCGCTAATTTTGACGAGCTTATTGTAGAAGCTTCTATCGCGGAATATGACGCGCCGAATCTCGCCCTTGGGCAAAAGGTTGTTATGACAAGCGATGGTATCGAGGGAAAAACTTATACGGGAAAAATCATAAAAATTGATTCAAGCGCTTCTTCAGCGTCTACTAATATGGGTTCCGAAACAGTTGTTCCTATTGAGATATCTGTGGATAACCCCGACGGAATACTTAAACCGGGTTATAATCTTGACCTGGAGATTATTACTGTTGACAAGTCAGACGTACTTGTTGTTCCTACAGCGGCTGTACTTAAAGATTCCGAAACTGA
>CAYLJL010000015.1:5989-14639 GCA_964384005.1 uncultured Lachnospiraceae bacterium
CGATGATGATAAAATCAAGAAAACCGTTATTGAAGTCGGTATTTACGGAGAGACTTCAACAGAAGTAACGGGGGGACTTTCTGACGGGCAGAGAGTTATGGCCACAGCTTCTGAAGAAATGGCCGATGGTATGATGTTTCGGGAGGCGGCGGCTTTCGCAAATACGGGAGTTTCCCAGAATGGAAATAACAATAACGGCAATGACGGCGAAAAAGTTCAAAACGGTATGTTCGGCGGAATGGGCGGCGCCCCGGGAGGCGGCGGAATGGGCGGAAGAGGCCCGAGGTAATTATAGTCTGATGATTTTTAAGAGGTGATTTTATGGGTAAGGTTATGATACAAATTGAAAATTTAAAAAAATATTATACTCAGGGAGCGCTTCAGGTGAAAGCATTAGACGGGGTTTCTTTAAGTGTTGAAGAAGGTGAGTTTGTTTCAATTATGGGGTCTTCCGGTTCGGGAAAGTCAACTATGATGAATGTTTTGGGATGTCTTGACCAGCCTACGGACGGTACGTTTATGCTTGACGGTATAGACGTCGCCAAGCTTAAAGATACAGGGCTTGCTGAAATAAGAAATAAAAAAATAGGATTTGTTTTTCAGACTTTTAATCTTTTACCTAAACTTTCCGCTCTTGAAAATGTGGAGCTTCCCATGGCTTACAGCGGCGTCTCTATGAAAGAACGGCATATCAGGGCGAGAGTGGCTCTTGAAAAGGTCGGTCTTGCCGAAAGAATGAAGCATAAACCCAATGAGCTTTCCGGCGGACAAAGGCAGAGGGTCGCTATTGCGAGGGCTTTGGTTAATGAGCCGAGTATTTTACTTGCCGACGAGCCTACAGGCAATCTCGACAGCAAATCAACCTTTGAGATTATTGATATATTTCAGAAGCTTAATGAGGAGGGCGCGACCATCGTTATGGTTACTCATGAACCCGATGTCGCTCAATATACGAAAAGAATCGTTACTTTTAAGGACGGAAAGGCTATTTCTGATGAGATTGTTAAAAACAGAGTTATCGCGGAGGAGGAAATGAAATGAGTATTTTTGAAAATATTAAATCCGCTTTTAAAAATGTTTTCTCCAATAAAATGAGAACTTTTCTGACTACCCTCGGTATTATAATCGGTATCGCCGCCGTTATTGCCATTACTTCGGTCGGAAACGGAAGTCAGGCTCAGATTACGGAGCAGTTTGACAGTCTCGGCGTAGGAAGAATTACCGTAAGCCTGAGAAGCAACAGTCCGAGAAATATGGTTACCGCGGACGCTCTGACTTATGATGATTATGAGGAACTTAAAAAAATGGATGGAATAAAGTCGATTTCACCTGTATACGATGGAAGCAACACAAGCGTCAAGCTTCTTGACCCTAAGGAGACTAATAACGCTTCAATAACGGGAGTTACCCCCGATTATCAGGAAATTATGTCGCCGACTATGCTTTACGGAAGGTATATAAGCGATTCGGACGTTGAGGCAAAGAGCAAGGTTGTCGTTATTAATGATACTACAGCCGAAAAAGTATTTGGATATTGCAATCAATCCGTTGTCGGAGAAAAAATTTCTATAAAAACATGGCAGGGAAGTTCCAAATATACGGTTATCGGAATTTCCGAAAACAGCAACGCGGAAACGGAGAGCCTTTATGAAAATGAATATCCCGAAAGACTGGTCATTCCTATTACTTCCGCTTTCAGATTGTTTAACAGAAAAACTCTCTCAAATATTGTTCTCGTAGCAGAGGACGCTGATAACGCCGACGTTTTATGTTCGGCAATTACGGATAAACTTAGTGAAATACATAAAAATTCCGATAAATATGCCGCGGAAAGCGCAGCCGAGCAAATGGAGGCTATGACCGAGGTTACCGGAACGGTTACTATGCTTATAAGCGGAGTCGCCGCGATATCTCTTATTGTAGGCGGTATCGGCGTTATGAACATTATGCTTGTTACGGTTACGGAGAGAACAAGAGAAATCGGAATAAGAAAATCTATAGGCGCTAAAAATAAAGACATTATGCTTCAATTTGTCGTTGAGGCGGTTATATTGACGGGTATCGGAGGTATTCTCGGCGTAATATTCGGCTGGGGGTTTGGTATTATTGCCGGTAACTTTATGGGGGTTTCAAGTGTCGTTTCCGTTAATTCGGTTCTTATGGCTGTTCTTATCTCTACGGCTATCGGTATTATTTTCGGTGTTTATCCCGCAAGAAAGGCGGCTCTTTTAGACCCTATTGAAGCGTTGAGATATGAGTAGGTTTTATGGCAATATTCGAAAGAAGGGAATTATTATGAAAACCGATAAAGTTTTAATTATTGAGGATGAGGCTAAACTCGCTCGTTTTGTTGAGCTTGAACTTAAACACGAGGGATATGATGTTTGTATCTCAAATGACGGAAGAAAGGGTCTTGACGCTTTTTATGACGAAGAACCTGATATTGTTCTGCTTGATTTGATGCTTCCTGAAATCAGTGGGATAGAAGTTTGCAGGAGAATCAGAAAAACCTCAAAGGTTCCTATAATTATGATTACCGCTAAGGGAGAAATAATGGATAAGGTATTAGGTCTTGATAACGGCGCGGATGATTATGTTACTAAACCTTTTGCCATAGAAGAACTTTTAGCGAGAATGAGGGTCGCTTTAAAAAGAGTTAAGAGTTTTGCCGAAGAAACAAGCACGGTCCTGCGGCTTAAAAATCTGGTTATAGATTCCGCTAAAAGAATTGTTAAGGTTGATAATGATGAAATCGAACTTACAAAAAGAGAGTTTGAACTTCTTTTATATCTTGTTAAAAATAAAAATATCGTTATAACAAGAGACCAGATACTTAATAATGTGTGGGGATATGACTATATAGGGGAAACAAATGTTGTTGACGTTTATGTCAGATATCTGAGAACTAAACTGGACGACAAATATAATACTAAATATATACACACTATAAGAGGTGTTGGTTATTTTGCGAAAGACGAAGAATAAATATAATTTTATGAAAAAATATAAAAATATTTCTATCGGAACTAAAATCACGTTGCTTTACGCAATGGTGTTTACTATTACTTTTATAACACTTACCGCGTTTATAATGATTAATATGTCGTATTATTATCGGGGAGTTTCCGAAAACGAACTTCTTGAAACAATGGATAAAGTGGTTTCCTATATAAAATCCAACAATGAGATAAATGTTGATGAGATATCGGAACTCAGTCCAAATAAAAATATTGAGATACGGCTTTTTATCGGCGAGGAGGGCGATGAAAGAATAAACATGATAAATAAGCCGCCCCGCAAAAATCCGTCTTTTCCGCCCCCTGTTCAGAATAAAGAGGATTTTGACAAAAGAAAAGAACGATTTGAGACGGAAACGGTTCAGGGAATACATTATATGTCGAGGAGAAACGTTGTTGAGAAAGACGGCAAACAGTATTTTATTGAGGTGTTCCGTACCAATGAAAGCGAAAGAGCGGTTTTACAGGAGTTCGCGATTGTTTTTATTATTGCTAATGTCCTTGGGATTATCGCTTCTTTCGGAATCGGCAGATTTATAAGCAGAAAAATCCTTAATCCTATTTCTGAAATCAGTAAAACGGCGGAAAGAATAAGCATCAATGATTTAAGTCAGAGAATTAACGTTCCTGAAGTCAACGACGAGGTGTCAAATCTTGCCCTGACTTTTAACGATATGCTTGGCAGACTTGAAAATTCTTTTGAAAAACAAAAACAATTTATCTCAAACGCTTCTCATGAGCTTAAAACCCCTATTTCTGTTATTCAGGGATACGCAAGCCTTATCGGAAGATGGGGAAAAAGCGACCCGGAAATTTTACAGGAATCTATTGATTCGATTAAAGATGAAACAGAGCATATGTCTAATCTTATCAATAAGCTTTTTTTCCTCGCCAGGAATGAACAAAGCGAAAAAATAGATAAAGAGGAACTTTCTCTCAATGAGGTCGTTTCAGAGGTAATAAAAGAAACTTCCGTACTTGATATTAACGGGGCGTTTAATCTTATCTGTGACGACGATGTAAATATGCTTGGCGATTTCAATCTTATTAAACAACTTTTATGGGTGTTTTTTGAGAATGCTATAAAGTATTCCGATAAGGAATATATAAAAGTCGACGTATATGTTTACTGTGAGGAAAATTTCGCTGTTATGAAAATTTCAGATAACGGTATGGGAATAAACAAAGAAGATATCCCCTATATTTTTGACAGGTTTTTCAGAGCGGATAAATCACATAATAAAATGGTTTCCGGGAACGGACTCGGACTTTCTATAGCGGAAATTATCGTTAAGCATCACGATGGAAAAATTGAGGTTCTCAGTGAGGAAGGCAAGGGTACCGATTTTATTATTAAGTTCCCTAAAGTTTAAGCAGGCAGGGTGTTTTTTTGAAAGTTGGTGGATAGATGAAAAAAATGAAAATTTTTATGTCGGTTTTTCTGTGTTTTAGTATGTTCTCTTTTAATTTAACTGTTTTTGCCGAAAATATTATGTCTTGGCAGAATGAATCGGAAGCAGGTTCAGATATTTCCGAAATTACAAGCCTTTCGGTTGACGAGGCTTTTGATATCGCTGTTTCCTTTAATCGGGAAATTATTGAACTGGAAGAAAATTTACCGTTCCTTATTGACGATTATGACGACGCTAATCATGATTTGGCATATAATCCTGATACTTATTATTCTATTAAGGTACAGATTGCCGATTTGAAAAATACTATTGATAATTTGATTGTAACTGCCAATAATAGGACTATTGATAATTATGATTTGAGCGTTCAGAAAAATAAGGATATTTTAAAATATGATATTACTAAGCTTTTTATTAGCATTGCAAACGAGATTAAAGAAATCGAAATACAGGAAAAAAATCTTTCTGTATTGAAAAAAGAATTGGATATTGCCGAAATTAAACAAAAAAGAGGAATGTTAAGCGAGTCGGAATTTAACAGCCAGAACGCAGAGTACATAAAAGAATTTAACGAAGTTGAAAATAAAAAAATTGATTTGGATAACTTATATATTGACCTTAATAAAGCTATAGGAATTGATTTGCGGAAAAAATATTCTATTGACCTTGATTTACCTTACACTAAAATAGGAAATATTAATATTGATGAAAAAATTTCGGACGGACTTGACGGAAATTTAAATATTAAGGAGCAAAAACAAAGTCTGGAGGTTTCAGAGTACGAATATTCAAATTATAATGAGAATACCAGCTATTCCACGATAATCTCAAAAGAAAATGACATTAAAAGCAAACAGAGAGATATCGAAGAAGCGGAAATTAATTTTAACGATTCTTTAAATAAGGTTTATAAAAATATTTTAAGCAATGAAAGCACCGATGACAAATACAATGAGGAACTGAGTTACAAACAAAAGGAATTTGAGATTTTGAATTTAAAATATTCGATGGGAAAGGCGACTTTGCTTGAAATTGACAAAAAAGCTCTTGAAATTGAAGAACTTCAGAATAAAATTTCCGAAAACAGATTTGACCATTATCTCCTTGTTATGCAGTTTCAAAACAGTAATCTGATTGACAGATAAATTCAGGAAAACCGAAACGACAGGCGCAGCCTGTCGTTTCAGCGTGTCGAAAAAGCCGACACGCTTGCATTTCCTGCATTTCTCAAAATCTGCGACGCTTTTTGAATCTTTATTCTTCAAAAAGTTCATATTTTTTTATAATTTTAACTTTTTCTACAGTCAAAAACGACAGGCGCAGCCTGTCGTTTTAACGTGGCTCTTTTAATCATGCGGAAACTATATTTATTAAAGACTGCCCGTTCATTCTTTTATTGGTTTGCTATAGTTTATTTTGTTTACCGGAAGCACCGCGCAAAATAAAATTAATTTTTCAGACTTAAAATTTCCGTTATTGTGTTATTTTTCAAGAAAAATAACACTGACACTTCAATTTTTCTGAAAAATTAATTTTATTTTTTAATTTGTCGGTATTTATTACTATATAATTGTAAGGTAAAGGAAAATTAAATTGACAAAGGTGTAACTTTTTGTATATTTTATGCACAATTTTTTTGCGTGTATGTGTTGTTTTATTGTACAGTATATGGTATAATAGGTAAATGGAAACAAAATCAACAATAATGTTTTACGGTTGACGCTTAATTTAACGGAGGAAAACGCCGTGCGATTTAAAAATAGTTTTTGAAACAATGCGCTTCTTATTCGCTGGAGAATAACTAAAGGGAACGCGGTTCGCTTAACAGGGAAAAGCGTTATTAATTTTTAAAAATTATTCTTACTGCTTTCTATGCGGTGTTTCATTTAGGTGACGCTGAGGGCAGAAGGCTGACGGACAACCTTATACTTTATTATTAGCGCGACTTAAAACAATTTATATAATTTTACAGGAGGTTTTCATTATGAGTAAAAAAATTGTTTATATGTTTTCCGAAGGGGACAGCTCTATGCGTGATATTCTTGGAGGAAAGGGCGCGAATCTCGCTGAGATGACCAATATAGGTATGCCCGTTCCTCCGGGATTTACCGTTTCTTCCGAGGCTTGCTCCGAGTATAACAGTTCCGGAAAGGTTCTGCCGGAATACATAAAAACACAGATTTCCGACGCGCTTGCCGAACTTGAAAAATTATCCGGAAAGGTTCTGGGAGATTTAAAAAATCCTCTCTTGGTTTCTGTTCGTTCGGGAGCGAGAATATCTATGCCCGGTATGATGGATACCGTTTTGAATCTCGGACTTAACGACGATACAGTCAAGGCTCTCGCTGATGAGACAAACAACGAAAGATTCGCTTATGATTCTTACAGAAGATTTATTATGATGTTTTCCGACGTTGTTATCGGCGTTTCCAAAAAGAAATTTGAAGAAGCTCTTGATAAATACAAAGAAGAAAGAGGCGTTAAGAGTGACCCCGAACTTGATGCTGAGGATTGGAAAAAGGTTACTCTTATGTTTAAGGAAATTTATAAGGAAGACCAGGGAAAGGATTTCCCTAACGACGTAAAGGAACAGCTTTTTGAGGCTATATGCGCGGTTTTCCGCTCATGGGACAACCCAAGGGCGAATTATTACAGAAAAGAGCATGATATCCCTTATGAATGGGGTACCGCTGTCAATGTACAAAGCATGGTATTCGGAAATATGGGCGAAACCTCCGGTACAGGTGTTGTTTTCTCAAGAAATCCTGCTAACGGAAACAGAGAAATTTATGGCGAATATATGATTAATGCTCAGGGCGAAGATGTTGTGGCGGGCGTCAGGACTCCAAAGCCTTTCTCAGAACTTAAAAACGATATGCCTGAAATCTACGAGCAGTTTAAGGAAATGGCGGACAAGCTTGAGAAACATTATAAAGATATGCAGGATATGGAAATTACTATTGAAAAGGGTAAACTCTATTTCCTTCAGACAAGAAACGCTAAAAGAACCGCTCAGGCGGCTTTGAAAATCGCTATTGATATGGTAAACGAAAAACTCCTTACGAAAGAAGAAGCTCTTGTTAAAGTTGACGCGTCTCAGCTTGACCAGCTCTTACACCCGGCTTTTGACGCGGACGTCCTTAAAAAAGCCACTCCTATCGGAAACGCTTTGCCGGCTTCTCCGGGCGCGGCCGCCGGTATTGTGTGCTTCAGTGCGGAGGACGCTAAGGCATTTGTGGAAAAAGGAGAAAGAACCGTTTTGGTTAGACTTGAAACATCTCCCGAAGACATTGAGGGTATGGCCGTTTCCGAAGGTATTCTGACGGTAAGAGGCGGTATGACATCTCACGCCGCGGTTGTTGCGAGAGGTATGGGAAGATGCTGTGTTTCCGGCTGTGAGGCTATTAAAATAAATGAAAAAGAAAAATATTTTGAGTTGGGCGGAAAAGTTTTCAAAGAAGGAGACTATATATCTATCGACGGTTCAACAGGAAATATTTACGAGGGAGATATTAAGACTGTCGCTCCTGAAATCTCGGGAGATTTCGGTGAGTTTATGAGCTGGGCCGACAATGTGAGAAAGCTTAAAGTGCGCACAAACGCTGATACTCCGAGAGACGCAAAGGTCGCTCTTGATTTCGGCGCCGAAGGTATCGGCCTTGTTCGTACAGAGCATATGTTCTTTGATGAAGACAGAATCGCTAAAATAAGAACTATGATTTTATGTGATACGGAAGAAGAAAGAATCAAGGCTCTTGACGAACTTTTACCATTCCAGAAAGGCGACTTTGAGGGAATTTATGAGGTTATGGAGGACAGACCTGTAACTATACGTCTTCTTGACCCGCCGTTACACGAATTTATGCCTAAAACAGAAGCGGAATTCGATGACGTCGCAAAACTTCTCGGAAAACCTGTTTCTGAGCTTAAAATTAAAGCTAAAAACCTTAATGAGATTAATCCTATGATGGGACACAGAGGCTGTCGTCTCGCCGTTACTTATCCCGAAATCGCTAAAATGCAGACAAGAGCTATTATTGAAGCCGCTATCAGCGTTAAAAAATCAAAGGGATTTGATATAAAAGCCGAGATTATGATTCCTCTTATCTGCGAAATCAAAGAACTTAAATATGTTAAAAATATTGTTGTATCCACAGCTGATGAGATTATTGAAAAATCAGGCGTTAAGATTGAATATTCCGTTGGTACGATGATTGAAAT
>CAYLJL010000016.1:0-5161 GCA_964384005.1 uncultured Lachnospiraceae bacterium
GTGTCGACTTTTTCGACACGCTGAGCAAAACGTAGTTTCGCTGTTATTTTTCATCGAACTCACGTTATTTTTATATGATTATACGCATAAAATTTTATTAAACATACAATATTTTCCATATATAATTTTCGGAGGTGTTTTAGTAAATGAATTATATATCAAAAAATAAGCTGAAAATTCTCGCTCTGACCTACGGCCTGTTAATCCTCTACGGAATAACATACTCATTTTTTAATAAAAGCGTAGAAACCTTTTCTATGCCTGTAGCAAATAAAAATATAGTAATTGACGCGGGACACGGAGGCTGGGACCCCGGAAAGGTTCGTTCTGACGGAACAGAGGAAAAGACCATAAATTTAGAGATAAGTCAGAAGCTTCAGCAGTACCTTGAGCAAGGCGGCGCGAACATTTTCACCACAAGAATTGACGACTCGGCGTTATCAAAGAAAAAAATCGAAGATTTAAAACAAAGAAAACTTATAGCAAACGGCGATGAAATAGATATATTTATAAGTATACATCAAAATTCCTTTCCAAACAGTTCGGTAAAAGGGGCGCAGGTTTTTTACTATAAAAATTCAGAAAGCGGGAAAGAACTTGCCGAATGTATCCAAAATAAAATTAAAGAATTTGCCGATGGAAACAACGAGCGTGTTCCAAAACCCAACGGCGAATACTACATATTAAAAAACACAAAATGCGCCTCTGTTATAGTTGAGTGCGGTTTTTTATCAAATGACGCCGAAAACGCGAAACTCACTTCTGAAGAATATCAGGAAAAAATCGCGTGGGCGATATATATGGGTATAACAGACTTTTGTGAAGAAACTGCTTAATTGTCCATAATCAAAGGAGACTGCTTTTAGCAGTCTCCTTCTTTCCCGTGCGGAACATCAATAATCTCTTGTTTATAAATTTCCTTTCAGTGCCTCCGCAAAAAAAAAAGATTTGGAAGGATATAACCTTCCAAATCTTTTTGCATACAATAACAAAATATATAAAATTATAAATTAAATTACTGTAATAAAGAAACTACGCTGCTTGTAGCCTGATTAGCCTGAGCAAGCATAGCTGTAGCAGCCTGCTGAAGAACGTTATTAGAAACTACATTCATCATTTCTTTAGCCATATCAGCATCTTCTATACGAGATTTAGCTGAAGAAAGATTTTCAGAAGAAACCTCAAGGTTGCTGCTTGTGTATTCAAGTCTGTTCTGTTTAGCACCAAGTTTAGCAACTTCATCAGTTACTGAAGAAACTGCCTTGTCAATTGTCTCAAGCAATTTACTGATTTTTGAACCTTGTTTTGAAGTAGCTTCCGCATAAGTTCTGATAGCAGTAGCAATATTGTTAATTCCCAGACTGGTTGATGTCATACTGCCGATACTCAAACTAATGCTCTGGCTTGCGTTTGCGCCAACCTGGAAGAAGAGAGCGCTTGCGTCTTTGCTGTATGTTCCTGTAGCAAGAGTCTTTGTATTGAATTCTGTTCTTCCTGCCATATCAGTGATTTCTTCAAGAAGCTGATCAACTTCATTAGCAATTTTTATACGGTCAGCAGTAGCGTTTGAATCATTAGCTGCCTGAACAGTAAGCTCTCTGATTCTCTGAACCATGTTGCCGATTTCGCTCATAGAACCCTCAGCTGTCTGAATTAAGCTTACAGCGTCCTGAGTGTTCTTATCAGCCATGTCAAGACCTTTAATCTGAGCTCTCATTTTTTCGCTGATAGCGTAACCTGCTGAGTCATCTGCGGCGTGGTTGATTTTTTTACCGCTTGATAATCTTTCGCTTGATTTCTGCAAAGAAGTACCAACTGATGATAAATTTCTGTGTGAGTTTAAAGCTCTGATATTAGTATTGATTACTGTATTACTAGCCATAGTAAATCCCTCCATTGATTTAATAAATTATGCAAATCCATTTGCATTTATAATATAATATATTATGTTATAAATATAATTAGATAATAATAAAATACGTCTCCCGGGTAACTTTTTTATTATTATAAATTATCATTTATGGAAACACTGATTAATTCAGGAATTATTTTTAATTTTTTTTAAATCAGCGTTTCTTTATCAATTACAATATATATATCGTCACTGTAAAAAAAAACTTAACCCCTTTTTTAAAATTTTTTTATTTTTTTATAAAAATTTTAAAGCGCCGCAAAGAAATGCGGACGGCGTAAGCCGGCTTTGGCAAAGCCAAAGCGCTGAACAGCCTGCGGGGCGCGGTCGGCGCCCGCGGGCTTATTTTTTTGTTGTATTAATTTGTTGTTTTGCTATAATTTGTTGTTTTGCTATAATTTGTTGTTTTGCTATAAATCGGAAAATATCACAGGAAGTTTTTCTTTAAATTCCCTCAGAAGACCCTCGGCTATTTCCCTTATCTGGGGGTGAGCGGCGGGCGCCGTTCTGAGCCTGAAAAAATGTCTCCACTGTCTTAAATTCATTGTAACGACAATTTCCGTTTTTAATGAATTAGGGAGGATTGACCTTGCTTCCTCCGGTTTTGCGCCTGTTTCAATAAGCTTTTGGTATTGTTTTTCAATAAACGCCATACTTTCTTTCCATAAATTCATTTTTTCTTTTCCGTCTTCGGTTTTTTCGTCCCAGAAACAAGGCTTAATAAATGTAAGCTCTCCTCCGAACTTTTCCTTTGAATAATTGCAGTACCTTGTGGACTCCTGAGAAAAACTTGCGATTCTGTGCCTTACAAGTTCATGAGTAACGCCTCTGTCGCATATAATTCTCACGGTTATTTTTTCGTGTTCGATAACCGACTCGTGACCTCTTTTTAAAATATTTGAAATAAACTTATCGGCGGAGCCGTCGGAAATGGAACTTTCGCTTTTATAACAGGTTCGTCCGGCTCTTTCGATAACCGACATAATTTTTTTCGCGTCAATTTCTTCTTCCATAGAAAAAGAAGGCTCAATAATTTTCAAAACATTCCCTCCAAAACATTCTGTTCTACATAAGCCGCCGCCCCTCCAGAGCTCGGAGAAGCGTCACCTCGTCGACATATTCAAGGTCGCCGCCGACAGGAACGCCATGGGCGATTCTGCTTACCTTTATGCCAAGAGGTTTAATAAGCCTGCTTAAATACATAGCGGTAGCTTCTCCCTCGACATTTGGATTTGTAGCGATAATAACCTCCTCAATATTGTCGTCCGAAAGCCTTTGGATAAGCTCCTTGACTTTAATATCGGCGGGCGTAACACCGTTAATCGGGGAAATCGCGCCGTGCAGGACATGATAAATTCCCGTATATTCCTTTGTTTTTTCATAAGCTGCCATATCTCTCGGGTCTTCCACTACCATAATAATATTTTTGTTTCTTTTAGCGCTTGCGCAGACGGGACAGGGGTCTGTATCCGTCAGATTATAGCAGACCGAACAGTATTTAATGTCCCTTTTGGCGTTAAGTATGCTTTCTGCCAGAGCCTTCGCATTTTCCTCCGGCATATTGATAATGTAAAAAGCGAGTCTTTGCGCCGACTTTCCGCCGATACCGGGAAGCTTTGACAGCTGCTCAATAAGAAAAGAGATAGGTGTACCATAAATATTCATCTGTTAAACTCCTTAAAATCAGAACAACCCGCCGGGGAGCCTGCCGCCGGTAATTTTTCCCATTTCATTGTTAGCGGCCTCCTCTGCCTGACGTATAGCCTCGTTTACCGCTGTAAGGACAAGGTCCTGAAGCATCTCAACATCGTCGGGGTCGACAACATCGGGAGAAATCTCAATGGATTTAATTTGCTTTTTCCCCGTAATAACCGCTTTAACAGCTCCTCCGCCGCTTGTAACCTCAAATTCCCTGTTTTCAAGCTCATTCTGCATCTGTTCCATTTGCTTCTGCATTTTCTGGGCCTGCTTCATAAGATTATTCATATTCATACCGCCGGGGAACCCGCCGTTAAAACCTTTTGCCATAATAAAAAACCTCCTAAAAAAATAATATCATTAGACCTGTTTAATAACCTAAGTGACGGCGATTGACGAGAGATTTTTTTGTCAGACGAAACTTAATTTTTACAGGAATACTCAAAAGCGGTATTTCAAAAAAATTAAGTAAAGTATGGCGGAAAAAGGTCTGTCAAGCGGCATCGCGGAGGTCGTTAAACAGGTCTGTTATTTATTTTACCATAATAAAGCGCTGATTACAACTTTTTTCAAATCAATTTTGCGTTCGTTTCATAAATTATTTTAAACCTGAACCGCACGGTTTTGCTCCGTATAGGATACATAAACGAGCGGCAAAAAAAACGCCCCGCAAATTTTTGTTTCGGAAAAAATTTTTACTTTATTATATGATAAAAATATGATATAATTAATTATAATAGGAAAGGAGTGGTTTTATGAACTGTATGTGGTTTTGGTTAATCGCCTTTGTAGTTTTGCTTTTTTGCGAGCTCGCGACGTCCGCTTTAATTTCAATATGGTTCTGCGGAGGGGCATTGGCGGCGCTTTTTGCTGACATTTTGGGATTAAATTTTTTAGTACAGCTCACTATATTTATAGCGGTGTCATCAGTTCTTCTTTTTCTCACCCGCCCCATCGCGAGAAAAGTTTCAAAAAAAGAGCCGCTGAAAACAAACGTTTCCACGCTTATAGGCAAGAGAGCGGTTGTAACAAAAGAAATAAACAATCAGAAAGCCGAAGGAGAAATTATAGTAGACGGACAGATTTGGTCGGCAAAGGCTTCGGAAAATGAAACAATCGAACCGTCGTCAAATGTCATAATTGAGGAAATTCAGGGAGTAAAAGCAGTAGTAAAATCAATTAATGATTAATAATAGGAGGTATTCATTATGAACGCTTTATTTGTTTTATTGCTAATAGCCATAATAATTCTTGTTGTACTTGTCGCTAACGTAAAAGTCGTACCGCAGGCGTACACATATATAGTTGAACGTCTCGGGGGATATTACACCACATGGCAGACAGGGCTGCATTTTTCAATTCCGGTAATTGATAAAGTCTCAAAAAAAATAAATATGAAAGAGCTTGTTGCGGACTTTCCGCCTCAGCCCGTTATTACAAAAGACAACGTAACGATGCAGATTGACACGGTAATATTTCTGCAAGTAACCGACCCGAAACTCTATTCCTACGGCGTTGACAATCCTATGAAAGCGATAGAGAATTTAACTG
>CAYLJL010000016.1:5171-12758 GCA_964384005.1 uncultured Lachnospiraceae bacterium
TGCTACGACATTAAGAAATATAATAGGCGACTTAGAGCTTGACCAGACCCTTACCTCAAGAGATATAATAAACTCAAAAATGCGCTCTATTCTTGACACGGCGACCGACCCTTGGGGAATAAAAATAAACCGTGTCGAGTTAAAAAATATAATGCCTCCGAAAGAGATACAGGACTCAATGGAGAAACAGATGAAAGCCGAGCGTGAAAGAAGGGAAAAAATTCTTCAGGCGGAAGGTGAGAAACGCAGCGCCATACTTGTGGCTGAAGGTGAGAAAGAATCGGCTATATTAAGAGCCGAGGCTGAAAAATCGGCGGCAATTCTCCGTGCGGAAGCGGATAAAGAATCTCAGATTAAACGGGCGGAAGGAGAAGCTGAAGCTATTCTTGCCGTACAAAACGCGACCGCGGAGGGTCTTAAAATGTTAAGCGGTGTAAGCGTCACGCCGCAGGTTATAAAGCTTAAAAGTCTCGAAGCGCTTGAGAAAGCCGCCGACGGAAACGCTACAAAACTTATAATCCCCTCTGATATACAAAATCTCACAGGACTGGTCACCTCAATAAAGGAAGCGATAGACAAATGATAAACAAAAACACGGCGGGAAATCCTGACGATTTCTGACAGAATGCCCTGCGCCATAGTGTGGGAGACTAAAAGAAAAGACTCCCACACTATGAAAACAATTCTTCCCATAACTCAACTATTTTAAATTTAACTTTAAAAGAATTATCCTTTTGAGAATTCACGACAATTCCATATTCTTCCTCTGTCAAGATATTCTCAAGTTCGTTTTTGGAGCTTTGAGCGACTGAGCTTTTGGATATATCCACAAAGCAAAGAGGAGGAAACATAACGCACCACCAATTTTTTCCGTTTGCGTTTCCTATTTCTATTTTCAGAGCGTCATATTCGCCGGCGGGAAAAGAAATATCCCCGTATTTTTTCGTAGGAAAAGATGATTTTCCGATAAAAGCTTTAACATCATAATCAAATCCCTCTCTTTTGATTACCTCTTTTGCCGTAGAAATCACCCCGTCCATATTTTCCTCAAAAAATCTTTTTGTTTCGTCAACGTCTTTGCAGCTTTCAAGCTCATCGTGATATTTGCTTAAAATTTCATCGCGGACTTTAAGTTTAAGGTTCTGGTCATAACCTTTGTCGCTGTTAGCGATTACGTGAAATCTGAGCACTTCTTTCGCTATACCCTTTTGAATTTCCTCCGAATAAGTAACGGAATATGTAACAACCGAAGTAAACAAAAAACCAAGCAAAAGGGCTGCGAAAATAATTTTTTTGTCTAAAAAAACCCAATTTAAAAACTTTTCTTTAGCTTTAACCATTAAATGAATAAATTTTCTGAACATAAAAAATACTCCTTTCTGTTTTTATCGGACTTCTTCCGGAACCTTACGTCAATTTCGAAAGAAGTCTTTTGATTACAAAAAGGAGTATAGCCTTAAAATTAAACTTTTAAACATAAAGAAGCACCGATTTATAGAGAAACAATAAAATAATTCAATCGACAAATAATAAAAACCCGATATATTCAACAATTATTTTTATCCGTCTTTGTACGGTGTTTCCTTTATTCCTTTTACGCGGCATTTTCTGAAACTTAATCACTCAGCGAGCTTTTTGCCTAAAGCCGCCAATTCTTCCATTGCTGAATCGTCAGGGGCTTCGTTGCAGATGGACGTACCAACAAAAGCGGCGCATTTACCCTTGACTCTTTCTTCCCAATCTCTCATCCATTCTCCGTCGCCCCAGCCGTAAGAGCCGAAAAGAGCGACTTTTTTCTCAGACAAACTGTCCTCTACAGAAGAAAACATAGGTTCAAAGCTTGATTCTTCCAAAACTTCGCTTCCCATAGCGGGGCAGCCGAAAGCAACAGCGTCAAAACCGTCAACGTTTGAGAAATCGTCAGAAGTAGCCGTCACGACTTCAGCGCCCGCTTCTTTTGCACCGTTTGCCAAAGCATCAGCCATAGCCTCCGTATTACCTGTTCCACTCCAATAAACAACAGCGATTTTCATAAATAAAACATCTCCTTATAAAATAATAAAATATATATTCAGCATCCGGCAACATTTTCATCAGAAATCTCACCGATAATGTTAAATAAATTTTTTTCTTTGCTAAATTTTTTGCGGCATAAAGCGGTACATTTTTCATATTCGCCAAAAATACGCTTTGCGTTTTCCTCATTTCGGTAAACTTTCCAAAATCCGCAGTATTTAAAATTACTTCCGTTATTTTCAATAAAACCGATAACATCATAAATAGGATAGCTTAAAAAGAGTCCTATTTCATGAGGAAAATCCTTTTCAGACCTGATTTTTTCACTAAGTGTTTTTATACATCCTTTAATGTCATAGACGTCGTACCCTTCTTTTTTCATAAATAATGAAACGTACCTTTTCCGTAAATCTTTTTTAAGTCTGCTGAACCTGTAAACATAAATAAGAGAGCTTTTTTCTTTTGAATTTAATACACAAAAATAAATATCAAAAGAATTAAAAACTTTATTGTAGCTTTTAATAATATTATTTACACTCAGAGGGGCGCCAAAAAAAGTAAACATATTCGCGGTTTTTATCCCTGTAAGAACAGGGGAGCAATATTTTACGAGCATATTGTTAAAAGCCTCCGACATAAATCTTCTCTCCTTTAAAATCTTAAAATAGACTTTTTTCAAAACTTCATATTGGTAAAAATGCAGTTTCAAAAAAATATTTTCCTCAATTTTCCTGACGCGTGCGTCGAAGCCGGCTTTTGCGTCGCAAAAGCGCTGCCCATTGAATGAAATAATTTTTTTATTTCCCGATATTTGCCTGTATATCAACTTTTTTAGGCGAGATTAGTATTACAGTGTCTGTCAAGAATTTTTTTAAGTGCCGAAGAAGAACTGCTATGACATCGTTCAACAACAATATTGTTTTTTAAAGCCTCAGAAATAGCGCATGACGCCATTTTGTGAGAAACCGTGTTTGTAAATAAAATCAAAAGGTCCGGAGAACCAATTTGATTTTTAAAATTTCCCGGCATTTGAGTAAACACCTTCACCTTACAATTATGACCCTTGCATAAACTTTTATACTGGAAATGCATTCTGTCGTTTCCACCTACAATAACAACACTCATATATTTAGCCTCCTTTAACTTTATTAGTGTAAACTAACTTATATTCAAAAAAAATTTATTATTTATCAATATAACGGAAATACCGGTTAATACTTAATTTTTCCGGAGAATTATAAAACCAGTCAACCGGCAGATAAGCCTTACCGCCCGAAATACAGAAATAGTTACATATATAACTTATATATTAAATTTTATGTATATTGAATTAGCTTTAACTAACCACCTGATAATTTTATATCACATATTTTATTATTTGTCAATACATTTTTTATTATTTTTTGCGTCTTATAAATTGCAATATAGAATTTCCTTAAATTTTCTAAAAACTATTGACAAATCAAGTTAGTCGATATAAACTATTATTAGATGAGTCAGTTCAGACTAACACATTTACTTATTGCTAACAAAATAAGTCTTTGCTAATGAAGTAAGCCGGGACTTAGATAATTCTGCTTTAATGCAAAGGAGTGATACATATGCCGCTATCTATGGTAAAAACAGGAGAAATGCAAACGGTTCATAAAATCAACGGAAAAGATGATACTAAAAAATTTCTTGAAACCCTTGGCATAATAAAAGGGGAACAGCTTATAGTTCTTTCAGAAACAGGAGGCAACGTAATAATAAATGTAAAGAATTCTCGTATAGCGATAAGCAAAGCCATGGCAATGAGAATAATAGTACAGGAGGCAATATAAAAATGAGAACTTTAAAAGATGTAAAATCCGGCGATGAGGTAATCGTTGAGAAAATATCCTGCACAGGAAGCCTAAAAAGACGAATTATGGATATGGGAATTACAAAAGGGACGACAATTTTTGTCAGAAAACTCGCGCCTTTGGGGGACCCCATAGAATTAACCGTCAGAGGTTATGAGCTTTCATTAAGAAAATCCGACGCTGAAAATATTATTGTTAAGTAAACGCTGATTTATAGCAAAACAATAAAATAATACGGCTGTCAAATTATAAGAACCTGATATATTCAACAATTATTTTGTTGTTTTGCTCTGAAAATTTTGCGGATTGCTATAATAATATTAAAAATAATTTTTGAATTACTCAGTGTTTCCTTTAAGCAATATTTAAAAAACATATACTTTTTTAAACGGAGGTAAAAAAATGAGTATAAAAATAGCTCTCGCGGGAAATCCAAACTGCGGGAAAACAACTTTGTATAACGCCATAACAGGAAGTACGGAATATGTAGGAAACCGTCCCGGCGTTACCGTTGAGGAAAAAGAAGCAAAACTCAAGTGGAATAAAGAAGTAACAATTATGGATTTACCGGGAATTTATTCCCTTTCTCCATACACTTCGGAAGAAGTTGTTTCAAGAGAGTACATAATTGAGAAAACGCCCGATGTAATTTTAAATATCGTGGACGGCTCAAACATAGAAAGAAACCTTTATCTTACGACACAGCTTATTGAAACCGGAATACCTGTGGTAATCGGTCTCAATATGATGGACGTTGTAAAAAAGAACGGTGACAATATAGACACGGAAAAACTTGAAAAGAAATTAAACTGCCCTGTCGTTCCGATTTCGGCGCTTAAAGGAACAGGTTTAAAAGAAGTATGCGAAAAAGCCGTAAACGCCGCCAAGAACAAAGACATATCAAATATACAAATATTTGACTCTGCCGTTGAGAATTATTTACAGCAAACAGAAGAACTTATAAAAGATAATAAATTTACAATCAATAAAAAATGGTTTGCTGTAAAGCTTTTTGAGAACGATGAGGAAATTCTGAATACAATACAGCTTGACAGCAATAAAAAATCTCTCCTTGCGGAAATTGTCAAATCAGCGGAGAAAAAATTTGACGATGACACGGAAAGCGTAATAACAAACGAAAGATATAAATTTATTGAGAAGGTAGTTTCGGAAACGGTAAAGAAAAATTCAAAACAAAAATTAACCTTATCAGATAAAATTGATAAAATAGTTACAAACAGAATACTCGCTCTTCCGATTTTTGCCGTAATAATGTTTATAGTATACTATATTTCCGTAAGTTCCATTGGAGGTATATTGACAGACTGGGCAAACGACGGATTATTCGGAGACGGCTGGCATCTGTTGGGCATAGGCGGAAGCGATTATGAGGACGCGGCCGGAACGTATGATGTTGAACAGCAAAAAATCGCTGCTTTTACAGCTGAAGCTGAAAAAGAGGGAATAGAAATTGATGCTTTAAATGAAACATTAGAAGCTGAAGAACCCGACGAGGCTATAATTGATGAATTTATAGAAAATACAAAAGATATAACAGCGAAAGCGGAAATCTTAGACGATGAAGGCGAAATTGATGAAATTTTAGACGTTGATAACGACGCGTTTGTCGCCGCTTTGGAAACAGAAGAACCTGACCCTGCTGATTACGGTGTCTGGGTTCCCGGTATCCCTGTTTTTGTAGAGTCTGCCCTTGAAAGTTTCGGCGCTTCCGAATGGGTGGAAAGTTTTGTACTTGACGGAATAGTAGGCGGCGTCGGCGCTGTTTTAGGCTTTGTTCCTCAGATATTGATTTTATTCTTCCTTCTCGCTATCCTTGAGGACTGCGGATATATGGCGAGAATAGCCTTTATTATGGACCGAATTTTCAGAAAATTCGGACTTTCGGGAAAATCATTTATTCCTGTTCTTATCGGAACAGGATGCGGAGTTCCCGGAGTAATGGCTTCAAGAACAATCGAAAATAACAACGACCGACGACTGACTATCATAACAACAACATTTATCCCTTGCAGCGCTAAACTTCCTATAATTTCTTTAATTGCGGGCGCTCTGTTCGGAAAAGCGGCATGGGTTGCTTTCTCGGCGTATTTTATAGGACTCGCGGCGATTGTTCTTTCAGGTATAGTTCTGAAAAGATTGTCAGCGTTTAAAGGCGACCCCGCCCCCTTTGTAATGGAACTTCCGGCATATCATTTCCCCGCGGCAAAAGGACTTTTCATCCATATGTGGGACAGAGGAAAAGCTTTCATCAAAAAAGCCGGTACAATAATATTTGTTGCCTGCGCTGTAATTTGGTTTTTACAGACCTTCAACTGGTCTTTGGATATGGTGGACGCGGAAGAGTCAATTTTAGCGGATGTAGGAAATGTAGTCGCTCCGTTGTTCGCGCCTTTGGGCTTCGGACATTGGCAGGCTTCCGTCGCCGCTGTAACGGGACTTGTAGCTAAAGAAAATGTTGTGGGAACATTCGGTGTACTTTACGGATTTGATGAAGTAGCCGAAAACGGATATGAAATCTGGGAAATGCTTCAGTCAGACTTTACTGTTGTAAGCGCGTATGCTTTTCTCATTTTCAATCTTCTCTGCGCTCCATGCTTCGCGGCAATAGGAGCGATAAGACGAGAGATGGCAAGTTTCAAGTGGACAACGTTCGCTATTTGCTATCAGACAGGACTCGCCTATGTGGTAGCGCTTTTAATAAACCTTTACGGAAACGCCTTTATGTTCGGAGGAAGTTTTGTAGCCCCTGTCATTATTACAATAGTGTTAATTGTATTGATTGTGTTTATTTTTGCAAGTTCAGGCAAAAAAACAGCTGCAAAAATGGCATAATAAACTTTGTAAAGTAATAAATTTGTTCTATAATTAAAAAAGTCTGATGTTTCTTATCCTGTCATAAATATTAAAGGAAGCACCGCAAAGCGGTATTTCCTTTAATCAGAGGAAGGGTTAATATGGTTGCTGATATAATAATTTGTGTGATAATTTTCATAGCGATAGCCTTCGCTATAAGAAGTATTGTAAAGAAAAAAGGCGGTTGTTGTGACAGCGGCGGCTGTGACGGATGCTGTCACTGTTCGTCAGGTAAAAATCAAGCGGATATAAAATAATCAGAAAATAGTCAAAGATTAAAAAGCGCACCTATGTATTCAGAGTAAACTTATATTCCCGCTTGAATACATAAGTAAATCACCGTCGCTGACTTACTTAACCGGTTAAAAAAATCGTTCGTGGCATAATTTATATATTTGCCCCGGACGATTTTTTAGTGTAAATTCATTAGCGCTTTTGCCTTATTCAAGATTAAGCTTATTTTTAAGTATATAATTAGTTATAATAAATGAAATCACTAAAAGCGCAATATTGAATAAAATACCAAAAGTCATAATATTATTAAATCCCTCTATAAATAAAACCGCATTCAACTTTATTTCATTAATCACATTTAATATAACTGTGTTTATAATTACCTGAATAATTAAATATACTACGACAGCGGTAACTTTTCTGTGTTTATTAAATAAATGCCCGACAGACATTGAACAGTAAATAAGCATAACATTGGCCATCTGCTGCACAATAGCGCATAGCACAAAATTACATATAGCGTCAAATATATCAATATTAATATTTTTTATAACTTCGCCTATTCCTCTTAAAATCTCATATATGCTTATATCCGCCGTAATGAAAATTACTCCTGATA
>CAYLJL010000016.1:12768-14622 GCA_964384005.1 uncultured Lachnospiraceae bacterium
GATATAAAACAAATAAATAAGCCCAATAAAATCCAGAAGGAGGCAACAAGCAGTTTACTTATTATAATTTCCCATGCTGCGACGGGAAGCGTATTCATCAGATATCCCGAATCTCCGAAAATATTGACGTAAAATCTTTTAACTGTAATATAAATCGTTAAAACCGCTGTTACAATAAGAAGCATAAAATATATAAGCGCAAAAATCAGCAAAGCGATATGGTTTACTCCAAAACTGCTGTTAGAGGAAATAAAACCCACACTTTCGTTAAAATTAATAATAAACCTGTTTATAAAGCTGAAAAAAACAACAAGAGCGTATAAAAGGAAAAACATTTTATATGTTGATTTAAACTCATATTTGATTAAAGAAATTAACATCTGAACACCTCCCTGAATAAAGCGTCGACACTCTTTCCGTTTTTCTCTCTTATTTCATCGACCGTATTGTTAAGTATAATTTCACCGTTTTTAATAAAAACAACTTCATCAAGTACATTTTCAACATCGCTTATTAAATGTGTTGAAATAACAACTGTAGAATTTTCATTGTAATTGTTTATAATGGTATTTATGATATAATCTCTTGCGGCGGGGTCGACACCGGCGATAGGCTCGTCAAGAAAATATATTTTTGCGTTTCTGCTCATAACAAGTATAAGCTGAATTTTTTCTTTAGTTCCCTTAGACATGGTTTTCATTTTATCAGAAACGCTTATATCGAGTTTTTTCAGCATATCTAAAGCTCTCACCTCGTCAAAATCCGCGTAAAATGTTTTAAAAAACTTTATAGCGTCAATAACCCTCATAGAGTTTTCAAGATAAGTTCTCTCCGGGAGATATGATACAATCGCTTTTGTATCAAGTCCGATTTTTTTGTCGTCAATCAGAACTTCCCCTCCGTTTTCTTTCAGAAGTCCGGCACATATTTTAATAAACGTCGTTTTTCCGCTTCCGTTAGGCCCTAAAAGACCGATAATTTTCCCTTTTTTAAAAGATAGATTAACACCTTTCAAAACATTTTTTTTGCCGTAATTTTTAACCAGATTTTTACATTCAAGAATAATATCCTCCACTTAATTCACCTCCTCAAAAATTTTTTGCACATAAATAATAATTTCCTGTTTTGTAAGACCAATACTTTGCATTTTTTGGTAAAACTCAAAAACCTGCTTTCTCGCGAAATTTTCTTTAAGCTCATTAATCATATCAGTATCCTCCGTAATAAATCGCCCGCTTGTTCGTTTTGTAAATAAAAGTCCGCTTTTTTCAAGCTCCTGCAAAGCTCTCTGCATAGTATTAGGGTTGACCGCCGCCAAAACAGCCAGTTCCCTGACGGGCGGAAGCTTATCTCCCGGCTTATATTCTCCGGAAATAACAGACTTTTCTATATGTTCTATAATCTGAGCATATATGGGTTTATCTTTGGAAAATTCCCACACCACGACATCACCTCCTCGGAAACATATTATATAGTCAGGTCTTTTTATAGCAAAACAACAAATTAATACAACAAAAAATAAGACCGCGGGCTTAAGCCGACTTTGTAATATTGTATTAGGTACCTAATACAATATTACAATAAAAATAAAGTAATGTCAATAGAAAAATAAAAAAGATTTAATCATAAAAAAACAAAAGTTAATTTATGACTAAATCTTTTTACAGCGAACCAATAAACTAATTTGCTTTATTGGTCCGCATTAAAAATTCCTCGAATTTCTATAATAGACTTCTTTCGAAACTACGAAATTATATCAATCCAACAAAAAAATATTTTATTCAATGGTCAGCGCTTTTGCACGGAAATCAATTTTTGCGGCGTAGCCGAAATAAAGTTTAGGTCAAGCCTTTG
>CAYLJL010000017.1:0-14227 GCA_964384005.1 uncultured Lachnospiraceae bacterium
ATACTTCTTTCGAAACTTCATATTGATACAAATATTTTTTTGTTGGACCGGAGTAATTTCGCAGTTTCGAAAGAAGTCTATTATATAATTTAATAGTATATCAGAAAAAAAAAGATATTTCAAATTTTTAATAAAAAAGTTGATATTAATTAAAGTTGATGTTATACTAAAAATGATTTATTTTTAATATTTTAGGGGAAATTGTTTGAAAATTGTGGTGTTTTAATAATTTTTCCTGTAAAAACGGAAATTTTAAAGACATTTTATGACGAATGTTTTTTATATATGATATTAAATTATAAGTAAAGGGTGTTTTATTGTGAAATTAAAAAGATACGGTAAAAAGATAAAAAGTTTGTTTTTTATATTTGGTTTTTCTCTGACATTTGTTATTCAGTCGGGTTTTGTTTTCGCGGATAAATATGAAATAAACGAACCGCTGGGATTGTACAAAAATGTATATGAGGAAAATTATGACAGTGATATAGAAGAACAGGAAAGTCAGAAAAGTATTGATAAAAACAGTGATGTTGTTTTTAAAACTACTCCTTTTGAGGAGAATACAAAAGTGGAAAACAATGATTTTGTCTTAAATCAAAAAAATTTTTATTTTGAAAACGGAGATTTTTTCTGGTTCAGAAGATATGCTTTTAAAGAAACTCAGGAGGGCAGGAAAATTACTTCCGCTATAACCTTTCCGGGAAACAGTATTGAGATAAGATATGTTGACCCGGTTACAAAACAATGGGTGCTTACGGGGGATATTAATAAAATTAAAGACGTGAAAACGACTTTTTTTATAGATACTGACCAGATAAGCGCTGTTATAAGTGTTCCGGCGGTTTACAGAAATTTGTTTACAAACAATACTCTTGAGATTATTCCCGAGGACGAGTCTCCTCTTAAAATAACCTATGAGAACGGTATTTACACCATTTCCTTTGAGTTTCCTCAGGATACTTCAAAAATAGGTGAAATCTGGTGTTTACAGTCAAAAAATAAACTTATAGACTGGTCAAATCAGAACAATTATAACTATTTCAGGGTACATGACCTTTCTGTTGAGAGAAGATGGTCATGGGACGGATATTATTTTAAAACTCCGTCAAATTATGTTCCTTCAGGAGAAAACGTTTTGTACAGACATCCGGCGAATTATACGGGAAGTTCTTTCGCAAGGTACGGAGACAGTCTGGCAGCTATTGATTTAGGTTTTATTATGACAGATATCTGCCTTAAAAATCAGAACGGGGAAGGTTTTTGGGCGACCGGCCCGGCTTCCGAGTGGCTTACATCTGATTTCGGAATAGGGGCAAACTTTTATGATACGAGATTTTCAACGGATTTTGCCGTCAGTCTGATTTTTGCCTATAAAAGATACGGATATACTCCCTTTATTGAGGGCGCGGTAAAATACGGAGAATATTTTTTAAGGCACGCCGAAAAAAATCATTATGAGGCGGGCGATGGCTGGCTTGTTGAGGATTATGCGCCGAACGCTCTCACAGAAGCTTATAATCGTACTCATATTTCCCTTAATCATCAGGTGAATGAAATTAACTTTTTGTTTTATCTGTATAATGAGACAAAAGACGAGAGATTTAAGGAAACTGCTGAAATAATGCTTAAAGGTATTGAAAATACTAAGGAAAAGTGGGTGCTTCCCGACGGAAATTTAGTCTATGCCCTTATGTACGAGGGAACAAATAACGTTATGACAGATTATCCTTATCTTACTTATAACGATTTGTTTGAGCTTAAATACATTTTAAGTTCTTACGGTCAAAGTAATATTACCGTAAACTATCTTATGGAAAGAAAAAAAGAGTATATGGATTCGGTGGGTATAACCGAATATAGAAAAGAATAACGGATTTTCAGCACGGCTGAATGTTTCCGTCATAAAAAAATAAATAACAGGATTGCCGGCAAAATCATAAAAAATATGACTTTTAAAAAAACTGAAATTTTATAGTCAATCAATTTGAAAATGAGCAAAAGGAGGCGGGCTGAAAATTATTTTTGCGGGGAGTCGGAAGGAGAGCATAGTCGGCTGTCTGTGATGACTGACTAAACATAAGCAAAAAGGATTTCAGACCGCCGAATTTGTTTATTTTTAAGCTCGCAGAATTAAATCCGCGCGGCGGCTTTGCCGGCACATCTGGAAAGGAGTAAAAAAATGAAAGATAAACCTATTGTTGGAATTATTATGGGAAGCGATTCGGATTTGCCTGTTATGCAGGACGCCGCGAAAGTTATGGAGGAGTTTGATATTCCTTATGAGATTACTATAGTTTCCGCTCACAGAACGCCTGAAAGAATGTTTGAATATGCCGAGAGCGCAAAGTCAAGGGGACTTAAAATTATTATCGCGGGAGCCGGCGGGGCGGCGCATCTTCCGGGTATGACGGCAGCTATAACGTCTTTGCCTGTTATCGGTGTTCCGATTAAAACAAAGACTTTAAACGGCGTCGATTCTCTTTATTCAATAGTGCAGATGCCGGGGGGTATACCTGTCGCCACGGTTGCCATAAACGGCGCTAAAAACGCGGGTCTTCTTGCTGTACAAATTATAGGAAGTTTTGACGGCGATATACATAAAAAAGTTTCGGAATATAAAGAAAATTTAAAAAAATCTGTTGAGGAAAAAGCAAATAATCTTGAAAAAGGTTATTTTTTAGAGTATCTTGAAAAAAATTTTTAAAAACTACTTGATATTTCAACAGAATAACTATATAATATAATTGTTAGACAATATGGTTGTGTAGACGGATACTATAATAAAAATGACTTGGGGGATAATATGGACTATAACAAACTTATTGGTTCAAATATCAGATTTGAACGACAGAAAAGAGATTTAACTATTGAAGAACTTTCAGAAATTCTTAATATCGCGCCCGGTTTTTTAGGTCTTATTGAAAGAGGTCAAAGAGGCACAAGTATTAAGAATTTATGTAAGATTGCCGAATTTTTTAGTATTTCTTTAGACCAGCTCATAACTCGCCCAGCAGGTACGGTAGTTAAATCGGAAGATGAACTTATGGCTGAGTCAATAGAAGATATAGAACTCAGAGATAAATATACGACGGCTGTAAGTCTTATTCATGGTCTTAGCACTGTAGAGCTCGATTTTGTTATAACATCTATTAAAAGTATGAGAAGACTTGTAAAAAAAACCGAGAACACTGAACTTGAATTTGCGGAATGATAATTATTTAAAAATTTGTTATTAATATATTTTATTAATGAGTTTAAAATATGTTAAATTTAAAGTCAAAGAAAAGATTTTGAAATTTTGAATTTCTTAATCTTTTTTTTGCGTCAAAAATATCCTTTGCGCGGTATTCGTTTTTGGAAAATACTGTATACAGGCTAAAAATTTGTCAGTTCCGATACTTCCGGTCTGCCGGGACGCATACCACTCTTTGCCAAATATATCTTTTTTTTATATTGTTATTATACAACAAACACTTTTCAAAGTCAACAGATAGAGTATATTTTTTACCGATTGAATATACTATACATAATATAATCACCGCAAGGAGGTTTTGGTATGGTTGACTTTGGCAATACATTAAAAACATTACGTCTTAAAGAAAATTTAACTCAGTCTCAGCTTGCCAAAAAGCTCGGACTTTCAAAGTCCGTTATAAGCGCTTATGAAAATGGCATCAGAATGCCCTCTTATTACGTGCTTATCCGTATTTCAAAATTTTTCAATGTAAGCACCGACTATTTATTAGGCTTAGAGCCGAAAAACAGGATAGATTTATCCGGATTGTCACAAGAAGAAACGGACGCTGTTTTAAATCTGATAAAGGTGATGAAAAGAAATTTTATAAGAAATAATTATTAGAGTCTGTCTGAAATCTGCTTTGAGCTGTACAGATTGCATTATTTTATCAGACCTGTTCAATAACCTGAGTGATGACGGCTGACAAAAAAATCTCTTGTCAGCCGTCATCACTCAGGTTATTTTTAAGTTGATTGACTATATAGCATCAGTTAAAATATCTGTTTATATCTTCTTTGCTTATGGCGGGGTGAAGCGCTATATTTATGCTGTTTGAAATAATATTCGCGAGTCTTTTTACTACAGCGTCCACCTCTTTCGGAGTTACAAACATATTACCGTCGCAGGGGGTAAGTATCTCATATATCAAATTATATTTTTCCTCTTTATCAAGGGTTTGAAGCATTTTATAAAATTCTCCGCCTTTCTTCGCTTTAGCGCTCATTTCGTTTAATACTTTATCCATTGTATCGTTTATTAACGTGGCGGCGTCCACAACAGTGGGAACTCCTATAGCTATAACGGGAATTCCGAGAGTTTCTTTATTAAGGGCCATTCTTTTGTTTCCTACTCCCGAACCCGGACTTATTCCCGTGTCAGACATTTGTATTGTTGAGTTTATTCTTTCTGTTTTTCTTGCCGCTAAAGCGTCGACGGCTATTATTAAATCAGGGTGTATGCTTTTACAGATACCTTTTATTATTTCTCCCGTTTCTATACCCGTAATTCCCATAACTCCCGGAGATATGGCGCTTACACCCCTTACGGCGTCGTCGATTTCCTCGGGAAGGCTTTCGGTTATATGCCTTGTGACAAGTATTTTTGAAATTACAAGAGGCCCTAAAGCGTCAGGCGTTACATATCTGTTTCCAAGTCCTACCACAAGTATAAGCGACATTTTTTTGAGTTTGGCGAGTTCAGCTATGTTTTCACTTAAAACCTTTATTATTTCCTCATGCGTAAAAGTGTCGTTCTCCTTCATGGCGGGGGATTCTATCGTTATATAATTGCCTATTGGCTTTCCTGTGCTTTCTTCCCCTTTTTCATTTGTTATTCTTACTTTTGTGAGTTTTATGTTTTCGTTTATATTTTCCTCGGTTATCTCTATTCCGTCAAGTTCATAGTCTTCGGAATTTTCATAAGTTTCTTCTTTGCTTTTCGCTTCGTTTTCAGAAATTATAAGCTCTGTCGCTTCTATGGCAAGGTCGGTTCTTACGGAAAAATTCAGATTTTCTGAGTCGTCGTTTATGTTTTTCATATTCTGCGCTCCTTTTGCTCATTTTCAAGTTGATTGACTATATTTAATCCGATATTTTTATTATTCTGAAATTTTTTTTAATTATTCATTGACTTATTTATTTTTTTGGGTTAAAATAGTTATTGATGTATTTTCCGGCTTTTAAGTACGTTGCTTAAAAGCAGTCTTTTTGACGATATTCCACCCTCAGTATCCGGAAAATTTCAGAAAATACTTGATTATGATTATTAAAATTATTATTATAATTTTTTTAGGAGGAAGTTATTGTGGCTAATATTAAATCGGCAAAAAAACGTATTAAAGTTATCGCTAAAAAAACTATGAGGAATAAAATGATTAAATCCGCTACAAAGACGGCTATCAAAAAGGTTATTGTTGCCGCTGAAAACGGAAATAAAGAAGAAGCAAAGGCTTTGTTGGTTTCTGCCGTAAGGACTATTGACAAGGCTTGTACAAAGGGCGTTTATCATAAAAACAACGCTTCGAGAAAAAAATCAAGACTTTATAAAATTGTCAACAAAATAGCGTAGATGTTTTTAGAAATTTGTTGACTTTTTTATTATTATTGTTTATAATGAACATATCAAAGGCGTTGGAGTACAGGCTTCAGCGCCTCATTTGTTTTTTTATTACTCCTTCCTTTGTATTATTTTATTTTTATTGTAAAACAATGAGGCGTTGAATTGTGTACTCCGATTTGCCTTTGAAACTGTGTTTATTCAGATGTATCTGTTGATTTTTTTTATTTTTTAATTTGTCGGTATTTCCTTTACTTATACGTTCATTTTATAAATATGAATAAAAAATTTATAAAATGAACGTGATTTTATTTAACTTTGCTGTTGATTAACTTATAATATTTTGATAAAATATAATTATGCAAAGGAACCACCGTACAAAAGGTAATAAAAAAATAACTTCTGACTGATTGGTGTTTCCGCAAACAGTGAATTTAGGAGGTAATATTAATGAGTTTAAAAAAATTGTCAGCTATAGCGATTTCATTAATCGGAACGGTTTTATTTTCGGTTTCTGTATTTGCCGATGATATTATTGTAAAGATAAACGGTGATGAGGTTTTTTTTGAGGACCAGGAGCCTGAAATTGTAGACGGAAGAACTTTAGTTCCTCTCAGAGGAGTTTTTGACTCAATGGGATTTGACGTAAGCTGGGACGATGTTTCAAGAAGCGCTAAAATCTCAAACAGCCTTAACGATATTACTATGACCGAAAATATAAAAAGAGTTACGGCGAATACAAAGACTATTGAAATAGACGTCGCTCCGCAGATTATGGGCGGAAGACTTATGATTCCCCTCCGTGCCGTGGCGGAAAGCGTTGACGCTGACGTGGAGTGGGACCAGAATACGAGAACTGTTTCAATTTATTATATACAGGCGGATGGAATAGATGAATCTGTTAATAACGTGGGAATGGATGAGCAGGAGTATATGAAGACTATACTTTCTCTTAAAAGTGAAATGAGAGATATTACAGACTTAATTCCCGACGCTGTTTTAGGGTATGTGGCAAACTTAGGAAATTTTTACGAAGCTTCAGACTTTAATGTTTCAGACGCGCAGTATGACGAGCTTAACGCTATTCTGGACAGGCTCGGCGGACTTGAGGCTCCTGTAAGTTTATATGAAGCGAACGATTGCTTAAAAGATTATGTAAATCTTATAAAAGAACTTATGGATTATTCAAGAAAAAACAATCCTCGTAATGTACTTGATAAAGAAAACGAACTTTTTATGTCTGAACTTAACATATATAAAGAAACTCTGGAGGAAATAAATTCAAAATTCAGTAACTGCCTTATTAAATATTTTATGGAAAACAGCGTATACTGGGAAAGCATCTATGGCGAAAATGAAATTGTTAATTTTCTGCTTTATTAAAACGGCGCCTTCAGCGTGCCGACAAAGTTGACACGCTTGCAGGAAATGCTTGCATTTCCTAAAGTCATAACAAAGCCCATCTTACGGATTAAAGTCTGCGACGCTTTTTGAATCTTTATTCTTCACAAAATTCATATTTTTTATAATTTTAACTTTTTTGGCAGCCTGAGGGCTAAAATGTCAGAAAAATTGAATTATTGTATTTAAGGGCGTTTCTTATGAAATGCCCTTAATATTTGTTATAAAGTACCGAAAGAAAAAATTAAAGTTCAAGTTATCTGACAGGTCTGTTCCGAATTAAAAAAGGGGGGTTATAAGTGATAAAATTAAGAGAGCTTTTTGTTAAAACGAAAAACAGCGATTTAATTTTGCGGGGAAATATAGTAAAAGCGATTCTTCTTCTGGCGATACCTTTAGTTATAAATAATCTTATACAGAGTATGTATAATTTAACAGATGCTTTCTGGCTCGGTAAATTAGGCTCAGATTATCAGGCGGCGATAACCCTTGTTTCTCCGATTCAAAACATTATAGTCAATTTCGGACAAGGTATAACTGTGGCAGGTTCTATTTTAATCGCTCAGTATGTCGGCGCGGGAGATATTAAGAACGGAAAACAAATGGTGGTTCAGATTTTTACCTGTGCAATGATTTTTTCCATAGTCTGCGCTTTTTTTTGTTTTCTTTTCACTCCCTCCATTATACAATGGCTTGGGGCTGAAGAAGATGTTTTTGATTTCAGCGTTTTGTATCTCAGAATTGTAATACTTGATATGCCGTTTCTTTTTCTTATAAACCTTTTTACGGCGGTAAATCAGGCTCAGGGAGACACTATAAAGCCTGTGATTTTAAATCTTTCGGGAATTTTGCTTAATATGATTTTAGACCCTTTGTTTATGATGATATTCGGATGGGGAATAGCCGGAGCGGCAGCGTCAACCCTGCTCGCGAAAATACCATGCGCCTGTTTCGCGTACATACAGTTAAGAAGTAAAAAAAATGATTTCAGAATCTCCTTTAATGGCTTCAGATTTGATAAAGGCAAGCTTAAAACAATCGTAAAAATAGGTTTGCCTACCGCCATAGGCGGAAGTACGATGCAGTTCGGTTTTTTGCTTATGAGTAAAAATGTTCTGGAATATGGAGATTTAGCCGTCGCCGCTTATGGAATAGGAAACAGAATAAACGGAATTATTTCTATGCCGTCCACCGCCACCGGTTCGGCAGTCTCGACAATAGTCGGGCAGAATTTAGGCGCGGGAAATACAGAACGGGCGGAAAAAGCTTATAAGACGGCAAGGAGGATGATTGTTATATTCCTGTTTTCAGGAGGAATGATTTTATCCTCGTCTCCCGTTTCAACAACTGTTGTAAAAATCTTTTCAGACGAAAAACAGGTTATCACATGGGCGGCGGAATTTCTCTCTGTTATGGCTTTCTGTTGTTTTACAAACGGTATCCATGACACTACAAAGGGTCTTTTTCAGGGTTCGGGGCATACCCTTATACTTATGTTTGTCGACGCGGCAAGACTCTGGGTATTTCGTTTCGCGACAATTTACGTCGGCCGTGAGTGGCTTTCGATGGATGTTGAGTGTATCTGGTATTCGGTCGTTGTCAGCAACGCCATTTCCGCTTTTATTTTGTGGGTGCTGTATAAAATGAAAGTATGGAAGAAAAATTCTGTTAAAATAAATTAAAAAAAATATTGCGTAATTCAAAATTAATACTAATCTCACTTTATAGTCAGTCAACTTAAAAATAAACAAGCTGATTGACTATATATCCGCTTTTTTTTAATGAGGTTAGTATAAAAATTGATTTCCGTGATTTTATTTATTGAAATATTTTCATTATGTGATATAATAAGTATATTCGAGATTTTTAAGCGTTTAAGGCATTTGCCTTAAATATTGCAGACGTTTTTTAAAAATTAATCGCGGCGGGGTTTGTTTCTTTGAACAGGTCTACTGTGAGAAAACTAAGAAAAAGGTGAAAAAATGGCTGGAAAAAAGATTAAGAATCAAAAAAATGCGGACAACAGAAAAAGCGGTCTTAAACCCGAAATAATAAGTATAATAACTATTGGCGTTTGTATTTTGGTTATTATAAGCGTTTTTTCGGGAAACGGAAAGGTAAATACTGATTTTTCCGAAAACGCCATAGGATTTCTGGGTGGAATAGTATGCTGGATTTTAAAGGGAGTTTTCGGTATAGGAGCTTATATACTTCCTTTCGTGGTGATAGGTTTTTGTTCCTCCGCATTTTTTTCCGAGACAAAAAAGATAAAACTCTCAAAGTTTATTATGGCTGTGGTTTTGTTTTTGATTTTTATAAGTTTTATACATCTTGTATGCGGCAATGACGTTAAAACAGCAGCCCAGTGCTTTGAGGAGGGTTCTGCCGCAAACGGCGGGTTTATCGGTTCTATAGTGGGCGACCTTCTGTGCGGCGTCTTCGGAAAAATAGGTACTTGTATTATTTTTGCCGTGATTGGTATTATACTCGCTGTTCTGATTACAGGAAAATCTTTTATGGATTTTTCGAAAGGAGTTTATTTAAAAGTAAGAGATATTTTTGAGAAAGACAAAATTTTTGATAATGAGGACGATGAGTTTTATGAGGAATCTGAGGCGAAAAAGCCGGAAAAAGGTTCCGATGAAAAAAAAAATCGTAAAATAGGCAAAAAATGGTCGGGAGAAAAGGATAAAAACAATTTATACAGTGGAAAACAATACGCAGGGAAAAGAGTAGTAAAAAAAGACGGTAAAATTATAAGTGTGAATATTCCTGAAAAAAAAGACGGACAGAGTAAAGCTAAAATTTCTCTTTTTACCGATGAGATTAAAAAAAACAAAAGCTCTGTTCCCTCTTTTCTTTCAAAGAACGAAAATGAAGGATACAGCGAATGGAATACTGAAGGGGAAATTATAAAAACGGAGGACTATAGCGGTTTCGGGGAAAATCCTGTTAATGAGAATTTTGTCAATGAAAATTCATTTGAGGATATTTCCGATAAAGATATGTTTCAGGACGATTTGATTATAAACGGAATGTCTTCGGGGGCTTATCAGGAGGAATACCTTAAATCTCTGGAGTTTCAGGAAAAAATTATTGAAAATTTCAAAGAGCGCTATAAAGAGGAAAAAACAACTCCTTATGTTTTTGGCGATATCAAAAATTATAATAATTATGAGAACTGCGAAAACGACGGCTCTGAAGACAAAGAAACATATAAAAACAGCGGAAACAGCGGGTCTGAAAGAGATATTTCGGAGGAAAGTCCCGAAAGCGGAGAAAATTCTGTCGGGGAGAATAATTTATTTGAGGATAACACAGATGAGAGAAATACAGATGAGAATAAAGGGGAAATTATTGAGGATTTTTTTGAAACTGAAATAAAAGGGGTTGTTCTTGACGAGTATGAGGAGGACGAGGACGTTAAAAAGGCTATGTCTGATTATTTCGGGGGAAATATCGGCGTAACTCTCAAACCTGACAGGGACGTCTGTAAAAACGGCGGGAACATTGTAAAAAATAACGAAAATGTTAATAACGGATATGACGTTTATAAAAGTCCGGAGGATAAAAAAGATACTTTCAGTAAAAATACTTATCCGGAAACAAAGGAAACAGAAAAGGATTATAAAAAACAGGCTTTTGTCGGCTTAAAAAAGCCGGAAGTACAAAAAAATGATGAAGAACCTAAAATTTTACAGGCGGGAAAACAAGTTCTTATGGATAAAAACTCAGCGGAGGAAAATGTGCCGAAAAAAGAGTATGTATTTCCGCCTATTTCTTTTCTTGATAAAAATCCTGTTATTCAGAGTCAGAGTTCCAGAGAGGAAATTCTTGAAAACTCAAGAATTTTAATAAAGACCCTTAAAAGCTTCAATGTTGAGGCGAAGGTCAACGAAATCAGCAAAGGCCCTACTGTTACCCGCTATGAACTTTCTCCCGGAGAGGGAATAAAGGTAAGTAAAATATTAGGGCTTGCCGATAATTTAGCGATGAGTCTTGCGGCAAAAAGTATACGTATAGAGGCGCCTATTCCGGGAAAGGCGGCGGTAGGTATAGAAATCCCCAACAAAGAGGTTACAAGCGTCTATTTAAGCGAGGTTATATGCGATAAAAATTTTCAGGATTTTAAATCAAAACTTGCCTTCGGACTCGGAAAGGATATCACAGGAAACGTTATTGTTGCCGATATAGCTAAAATGCCCCATATGCTTATAGCGGGACGTACCGGTTCGGGAAAAAGCGTCTGTATAAATACTCTTATAACAAGTATTTTATATAAATCCTCTCCGGAGGAGGTAAAGCTTATTATGGTTGACCCGAAAGTGGTGGAACTCAGCGTTTACAACGGTATACCGCATCTTCTTATTCCCGTTGTGACAGACCCCCAGAAGGCGGCGGGCGCTCTTAACTGGGCAGTTTCTGAAATGATGGCGAGATATGAACTTTTCGCCCAGACAGGTTCGAGAAATTTAAAGGGCTATAACAGCTATTGCGAGGAACACGGAATTGATAAAGCGCCCCAGATTGTTATTATTATTGACGAACTTGCCGACCTTATGATGGTCGCGTCAAAAGACGTTGAAGCGGCTATATGCCGTCTCGCTCAGCTCGCAAGGGCGGCGGGCATTCATTTGATTATCGCTACTCAAAGACCTTCTGTAGACGTTATTACGGGTCTTATAAAGGCGAATATCCCCTCGAGAATTGCTTTTGCGGTTTCATCGGCTACCGATTCCAGAACTATTCTGGATATGGGAGGCGCGGACAAGCTTCTTGGTATGGGCGATATGCTTTTTAAATCCGTTTCCGTTGACTCCGATAAGCCTTTGCGTATTCAGGGAGCTTTTGTTTCCGATAAAGAGGTTGAAAGAATTGTAGGCTTTATTAAAGAAAATAATCCCGTTGTTTATGACGAGAGCCTTATTGAAAAAATTACAAGTACAACGTCTTCGGGAGAAAAAAGCAGCTCTGACGACGAGTCAGGCAGTTCTGACGAGTTAATAGACGAGGCTATTGCCTTTATTGTAAAAAAAGGAAGCGCTTCCGGCTCTATGCTCCAGAGAAGGTTTAAAATCGGATATAACAGAGCCGCCAGAATTATTGAGGAACTTGAGGAAAGGGGAATTATCGGCCCTGAAACGGGAACCAGCAAGCCGAGGTCGGTGCTTATGGACAGATATGAGTTTGAGGACTATATGGAAAGAAGAAGAGATTACATTTAACGAAACGCTGATTACAGCGAACAGATAAAATAACAGAACTGTTCAATAACCTCCGCAATGCCGCTTGACGGCGATTTTTTCGTCATTACTCGGGTTATTAAACAGGTCTTGTGAACAAGCAGTCTTTAATAAGTTATGATATATTAAAGAATTATTTTATGGGTTCGCGCTAAAAATTTTGTGAATTGCTATGAGGAGGACTTTAAAATGAAAAGCGACATTGAAATAGCGAGAGACGCCGGAATGCTGCCTATTGCCGAGGTTTTTGAGGATTTTGGGATAAGTAAGGAGTATCTTGAGTTTTACGGGAAGTATAAAGCGAAAATTTCAGATGAGGTTTATGAGTCTTTAAAGGATAAAAAAGACGGTAAGCTTGTTCTGGTTACGGCGATAAATCCCACTCCTGCCGGAGAGGGGAAAACGACAACGACAATCGGTCTTTCTCAGGGACTTAATAAACTCGGGGTAAAATCGGCGGTCGCTTTAAGAGAACCCTCTTTAGGACCTTGTATGGGGATAAAGGGCGGCGCCGCGGGGGGCGGTTTTTCACAAGTCGTACCTATGGAGGATATAAACTTACATTTTACAGGCGATATTCACGCCATGACAGCGGCTAACAACCTGTTGAGCGCTATGATTGACAACCATTTGCAGCAGGGAAACGACCTTGACATAGACGTGAGGAATATTGTATGGAAACGTGCTCTTGATATGAATGACAGGGCTTTAAGAAATATTGTTGTGGGAATGGGAGGAAAAATGAACGGCGTGCCGAGAGAGGACAGTTTTCAGATTACTGTCGCGTCGGAAATTATGGCTATTGTATGTCTCGCTGAAAATCTTAAAGACCTTAAAGAGCGTCTCGGAAAAATAATTGTTGCCTATAACAGAAAGGGCGAACCTGTTACAGCGGGAGATTTAAAGGCTGACGGCGCTATGACGGCTCTTTTAAAGGAAGCCGTTAAGCCTAATCTTGTTCAGACCCTTGAGAATACCCCGGCTGTTATTCACGGGGGACCTTTCGCAAATATTGCCCATGGCTGCAACAGCGTAAGAGCGACAAGGCTGGCGATGAGAATTTCAGAAGTCGCCGTTACGGAGGCCGGCTTTGGCGCTGATTTGGGCGCGGAGAAATTTTTTGATATTAAATGCCGTATGGCGGGACTTAAACCCAACGCCGTTGTTCTGGTGGCAACCATAAGAGCGCTTAAATTCAACGGCGGAGTGGATAAGTCCGATTTGGATAAAGAAAACATCGGCGCGGTTTCAAAAGGCTTTGTCAATCTTGAGAAACATATTGAAAACTTACAGAAATATAACGTCCCTGTTATTGTTACGTTAAATTCGTTCGTTACGGATACGAAAAATGAGATAAATCTTGTTAAGGACAGATGTGAGGCTATGGGCGCTGATTTCGCTTTATCAGAGGTCTGGGCAAAGGGCGGTGAAGGCGGAAAAAATCTTGCGCGGAAAGTTTTAGAGGTTCTCGGAAACAAGGAAAGCAACTTTAAATGTCTTTATGATGAAAAACTTTCAATTAAGGAAAAAATTAACATAGTATGCAAGGAAATTTACGGGGCGAAAAGCGTTTGTTTCTCAAACAGGGCTCTTAAAGAAATTAAGAAAATAGAGGATATGGAGCTTGACAAACAGCCTGTCTGTATCGCGAAAAATCAGTATTCTCTTTCGGATAATCCTTCTCTTTTGGGAAGGCCCGAAGGCTTTGAAATGACCGTTAAACAGGTCAGCGTTTCCGCTGGGGCCGGCTTTATTGTCGCTCTTACGGGGGATATTATGACTATGCCGGGTCTTCCGAAAATGCCCGCCGCGCAAAACATTGACGTCGACGATGACGGAAGGATTGTGGGGCTGTTTTAAAAAAACGTGTGACAAAAAATTCTTTGGGGGTTAGTTTTTATATTTTTTTATATCCTTCAGCGAAACGATAGTTTCGCGTAAAAGTTTTTGCTCCGCTTTTTTCAATAAGCGCCGCAAAGAAACGCGGACGGCGTAAGCCGGCTTTGGCAAA
>CAYLJL010000018.1:0-13597 GCA_964384005.1 uncultured Lachnospiraceae bacterium
CTAAAAGATAAAGTCTTGCTCATTCTTATAATAATATTTATTCTTATAGCAAGCCTATTTATATATATGACACCCGGTTAGTTCAATTATTCAAAAATATAATTAATTACTTATAGCAAATCAATAAAAGAATGAACAAATAAACTTGATATATTAATGAATTCTTTTGTTGGTTCGCATTAGAAATTTTACAAATTGCTATAAATTACAGATGGGAGATATCAGCATGATTGATTTAAAATTAAATTCTAAAAATATTTTTATATATTCAATAGGAGTAATATTCGCTCTTTCAGCGTCAGTACTATCGCTTTATAATATTGTCGGTTCCTACTACACAATCGGCAATATTAAAATAACAATGCTGGCGTCATTCTTTGTTATGTTTTATATATTTGTAAAAACAAAAGATACAATTCTGTTATATATAAACAAAAATGTATTTCCATGTATTTTTGCTTTCGCGGCGTCTCTTATTATTTTATTTAAATTGGTTCCGCAAAAAGAACAATGTTTTAATGACCTTTTGGCATTAGATTTTTCCTCTAAAGAATGGATAGTTTTTTCTTCTTTTTCATTAACCTATCTACTTATATGGCTGTATAAAAAAGCCGCGGAGTTTTTTAAAGAAATAGCAGGAAAGCTGGATGAAAAAGATAAAAAACTGTATTTATATATAAGTGCGGCGTCGGCAATTTTAATAATTATATCCTATACATCAAATTCAGGCTGGTATACCCAATTTGATGCTGTTTATTCTATCGATTCCGGCTATTGTTTTCGTAATATATTTCCAAATGCTTTATATTATGATATTCGGCACCCTTTTTTAAGTGTTTTTACATTTCCTATATATGCTGTAATTAGTTTTTTTGCCGAAATATTTGTTCCGGAAAATATAACAGATGTGTTTTGCGCAATATCTATGCAGATTGTAAATATACAGCTTTTGCTGTTAGGAGGATTGCTTATAAAAATATTGACAAAAAGTAAATTAGTGTTTATCCTCTATATTATATCTTTTTCAACAATGTCTTTTATATTGTTTTTTGAAAAATACCAGTTATGCGTTTTTCCGGTAATATTATATGCCTACACTTTAAGAGAAAATCATAAAGACTCAACGCCGAGCCTTATTGCGGCAAGTTCAGTTATGCCAACAAGTTCTTTCTGTGTAATTATGGAATTATTTTCAAAAGATAAAGTCAAGGACAAATTAAAAAAATTAATCAAAATAATTTGTTCGGGTATATTAATGTTAATTTGTCTTGGACGAATTCATTTATTTACAGAAGGTATTAATGAAATAACAGCTATAAAAAATAGCTATGCATCACAAGAATCTACTATCTCCGAAAGATTTATTTCCTTAACAAAAATGCTTAACGGTTCTTTAACTGCTTTATCATCAACAAATGAAGGCAGTTATGTGTGGACTCGTGATTTTATTATGGAAAGTTTGACATTGATGTCTGTTCTTATTACAATAATAATTATTATAGGCGTTATACATACCTGGAAAGAACATTTTACTAAGCTTTGCGCAGTATGGCTTTTATTTTCTGTCGTGCTTTTTGTCGGTTTAAACTGGAGTATCCATGCAAGTCCCTTGTTCAGCGTATATTTTGCATGGGCAATAATACCTATGTTTAAAAACGGTATAGATTGTATAATGCTTAAATGCTTAAAACTGAATAAAAAAACAGTATACTCTGTTCTTTTTATTATGATATTTATTATTAATACTATAACACTTCTGGATATATCTTCGTTTTTGAAAAATATGTAAGCTATATAGCAAAGCAATAAACAGACAAATCAATTTTTAAAAATTTCTTATCTTTTGATAATGTTTTTTGTTATAGTCAATCAACTTGAAAATGAACAAGTTCAACGGCTAAAAATCATTTTTGCTGTGTTATCGTCAGTCGGCATAGGCTCCGGCTATGCTCTCCTTCCGCTGCCTTGCAAAAGTGATTTTTATCTCGTCTTCTTTTGCTCATTTTCAAGTTGATTGACTATAAAAATATTGGTTGGGCGCCGCCCAAATAGGCTGCATAGGCGGCCAGCCCCGCCAGCTTTCTTGAAAGAAAGCTGGACAAAGAACTATAAATCGGCTTCGCCGGACGAAAATTGATTTGTGTGAGCAATAAAATAATTTCATTGACAAAGCTATAAAAATAGGATATATTCGATAATTATTTTATTGTTTTGACTTGAAAATTCTGCGGATTGCCATATAATAAAAAACAGTGTAAATTTACGAGTTACACTGTTTTTTTAAAATTTTATAAAGAAATTGTTTTCTTTCTTGGGAATATATGATAAAATATTATAGTAAACACGGCGCAAAGAATTTTTATTTTTGAATTTGCCTGTATTTCCTACAAGACTATATTTTGAAGGGGTGAATACTTTTGTATAAAAGGGTTATTTTGAAGCTTAGCGGAGAGGCTCTTGCCGGAAATGGCAAAGAGGTTTTTGACAATAACGTTATTCATAAAATAGTTGAACAAATAAAATTAATTATCGATAAAGGAATTCAGGTGTCTTTAGTTATCGGAGGAGGCAATTTCTGGCGAGGAAGAAGCGCCAATCCCGCTATGGACAGATGCAAAGCGGACCAGATAGGTATGCTCGCTACGGTAATGAACGCTATTTATGTCGCTGATTTTTTGAAGCAAAACGGACTTTGCTCTCTTGTTATGACTCCCTTTGCCGTAGGTACAATGACCGAGATGTTTTCTAAGGATGCGGCTCTTGATTATCTTTCGGAAAATAAAATTATTATTTTTGCGGGAGGAATCGGACACCCGTTTTTCTCTACGGATACAGTGACCGCTTTGCGCGCGTCGGAACTTCAGGCTGACGCTATTTTATACGCGAAAAGTATTGATGGGGTTTACAGCGACGACCCGGCGATAAATCCCGACGCTGTTAAATATGATACTATAAGATGCAAAGAAATTATTGAAAAAAATCTTAAGGTTATTGATATTGCCGCGGCAAACCTTTGTTTTGAACAGTCCATTGACGTTGTTATTTTCGCTCTTTCCGAGGAAAACGGCATAGTGAAGGCGGCTATGGGCGAGAAAATCGGCACTATTGTTACCGTGGATTAATTATTTGCTATACAGCAATAGATAGAATTTTTAGCGCAAAACAGTAAAATGAGTTTTGATATCTCAGGTTTTATTAAAGTTTGCCTGTTTATTCTTTTATTGTTTTGTTTCAGTTCGGCTGAATACAGGATAAATTTTATATTTTTCAGGAGGTTTATTTTATTATGTCTAAACATACAACTGCTTATGAGGAAAAAATGATTAAATCGGTTAAAAATCTTGAGTCTGAACTTAATACTATCCGCGCGGGACGCGCAAATCCTCATGTTTTGGATAAAATCACGGTGGATTATTATGGAGTTCCTACTCCTTTAAATCAGGTCGGCAATATAAGCATACCCGAGGCGCGACTTATTCAAATTCAACCTTGGGATATTTCTATTATTAAAGAAATTGAAAAAGCTATTAACGCTTCTGATTTGGGCATTAACCCTACAAACGACGGTAAAGTTATTCGTCTTGTTTTCCCTGAACTTACAGAGGAAAGAAGAAAGTCCCTTACCAAAGATGTTAAGAAAAAAGGCGAGGATACCAAGGTGGCAATAAGAAATATCAGACGAGACGGTATCGATGCTTTGAAAAAACTTGAGAAATCTAACGAAATTACAGAGGACGAGCTTAAATCCCTTGAGGATGAGATGCAGAAAATTACTGATAAAAATGTGGCTGAGGTTGATAAACTTGTTGACGCCAAAAACAAGGATATTATGTCTATTTAATATCAAACACCTTTTAACCTATGGATAAAAACTGATTTATGCCACGCGGAAAGGATTTTCAGCGCGTGAGCTGTATCGCGGGTGATTAAATACCGTGGTTCTGACATTAAGGAGGCAGTTATGAACAATTCTTTACCCAGACATATCGCCATTATTATGGACGGGAACGGAAGATGGGCAAAAAAAAGATTTATGCCGAGAAGTTTTGGTCACAGGGCGGGAGCCCAGACTCTCAATAAACTTCTTAAAGAGGCTGATAAGCTTGGAATAGAGCATATTACGGTTTACGCTTTCTCCACGGAGAACTGGTCCCGTCCGAAGGACGAGGTAAATTCTCTTATGAATTTATTAAGCGAATATATTGACGATTATATTAAAGACAATGTGACAAGCAACATTAAAATTGATTCTATTGGTGATTTATCACGTCTTGACGAGAGTTTACGGAGTAAAATCGAAAAACTTAAAGAAATATCTTCGCACAAAAAAGGTCTTAATCTGCATATCGGTTTAAATTACGGCGGTCGGGATGAAATTATAAGAGCCGTAAAAAAAATATGCAGGGAACTCAAAAACGGAAATATATCCGAATCTGACATTGATGAGGAATTTTTTTCTTCATATCTTGACACTAAAGGCATTCCTGACCCGGAGCTTATTATCCGTACAAGCGGGGAAATGCGGCTTAGTAATTTTTTGCCATGGCAGTCCACTTATTCCGAAATTTATATCAGTGATAAGCTCTGGCCTGATTTTAATATAGATGAACTTAATAAGGCCATTGAACATTTTAAAAACAGAGAAAGACGCTTTGGCGGAAGATAGGAGTTGTTGTTTTTGATTATTCGTACTATATCGGGCATTATTGGTCTGCCTATACTCGCTGTATTTCTTGTTTTAGGAGGAAACTGGCTTAAACTTGGAATTTTATTTTTGTCTCTTGCGGGCCTTTTTGAGTTTTATAAGGCTGTTTCAAAAAAAATTATGCCTGTTCATATTTTTGGCTTCTGGGCATCAATTTTTTATGTTGTTTTCCTTGGTGAAAATATTGAAATTGAATATTATCGCATGGGAATTATGATTTTTGTCGTGGGCGTTTTCTCTTTTACGGTATTTATGCACGATAAAATTAATATTCACGATGTGTGCGCGACTTTTGTCGGATTTTTTTATATAACTTTTATGCTTGGAAATATTTATCTTATAAGAGAGGAAATACACGGCGAATTCTTTGTATGGCTTATATTCATCTCCGCTTTTTGCAGTGATACAGGCGCTTATTTTACGGGTTCGGCTATCGGAAAGCACAAGCTTACCCCTGTTTTAAGCCCTAAAAAAACATACGAGGGCGCAATCGGCGGAATTGTATTTACCGCAATCGTGTCGGGGGTTTACGGGTATTTTATGTATGCTGTCTGGCGTGTCGGCGGAGAGAATATGTTTTTATTCTACGCTCTTGCCGGAGCGGTTGGCTCGGTTTTCGCTCAGACAGGTGATTTGGCTGCCTCAAGTATTAAAAGATTTGTCGGAATTAAAGATTATGGCAAGATTATGCCGGGTCACGGGGGAGTGCTTGACAGATTTGACAGCGTTTTATTTACTTCCCCTCTTATTTATATCTTTATTACTCTCGGAAAGGATGTATTTTTTTGAAAAACGTCTCTGTTTTAGGCTCTACAGGTTCTATCGGTACTCAGGCGCTGGAGGTTTGCCGGAATATAGGATTTAAAATTTCAGCGCTTACGGCAAATACAAGAATTGGTTTGCTTGAAGAACAGATTAAAGAGTTTAATCCCGAAATTGCTGTCGTTATGAATGAAAAAAAGGCTTTGGAGTTAAAAAAAAATATCAGCGGCGCGAAAACCGAAATCTTATCGGGTTTAGACGGTATTAACCGCGCCGCGGCTATTGACGGGGCTGATATTGTTCTTAACTCACTTGTGGGAAATATCGGTCTTGCTCCTACTCTGACGGCTATAAGAAACGGAAAGAACATTGCCCTCGCAAACAAGGAAACCCTTGTAAGCGCGGGAGAGCTTGTTATGAAAGAAGCGAAAAAATTCAACGTTAGAATTTATCCCGTGGACAGCGAACATTCCGCTATTTTTCAATGCCTGCGCGGAAATGAGGAAAATAAAATCTTTAAAATTCATCTGACCGCGTCGGGCGGGCCTTTTAAAGATTATCAGAGTTTTGACGGAATTACTGTTGAGGCGGCTCTTAACCATCCTAACTGGTCTATGGGAAAAAAAATAACTGTTGATTCAGCTACGATGATGAATAAAGGCCTTGAGGTTATTGAGGCGAAATGGCTTTTTGACGTGAGCGCTGAAAAAATTAATGTGCTTGTTCATCCTCAGAGTATTATCCATTCTATGGTTGAGTTTGAGGACGGGGCTGTTATCGCTCAGCTTGGTGAACCTGATATGAGAGTTCCTATTCAGTACGCTCTGACTTTTCCTAAAAGAGTAAAAAATGACTTTTCCAGAATAGATTTTTTTAAGCATAGTGAGCTTACCTTTCAAAAACCCAATCTTAAACTCTTTAAATGTCTTTCCCTTGCTTTTGACGCTATTAAAACGGGAGGAACCCTTCCAGCGGTCTTAAATGGAGCCAACGAGGTCGCTGTAGACGCTTTTCTTAACAGAAAAATTGAATTTTCCTATATACCTGAACTAATAGAAAAAGCTATGAGTGCATATAATATAAAATATAATTATGATTTTGATGATGTTTTTGCCGCTGATTTATGGGCGAGAAATTTTACAAAAGAAGCGATTAAGGCGGCAAAGCTTCTATAATAGATATTTCTATAAACAGTTTAAAAATAGGAGTGAATGTATTTGTCTATAATTATTACAATTATAATTTTCGGAATAGTTGTTATGGTTCACGAATGGGGGCATTTTATCGCGGCGAAAAAATGCGGCGTGCTTGTTGAGGAATTCGCAATTGGTATGGGACCTAAAATATGGGGAAAGCGAAAAGGCGAAACTCTCTATTCTATCAGACTGTTTCCATTGGGCGGTTTTTGCAAAATGGCCGATGAAAACACAGAAAATACAGAAAAAGAGGGATTTAACAATATTTCCGTTTGGAAAAGAATGATTATTATTCTTGCCGGCGTTTTTATGAATTTTGTTCTCGCGATATTTATAAGCGCCGTTATTATTATGTTTGTCGGATATGCGGGCAACAATATTTCAGAGGTTCATAAACAAAGTCCGGCAGAAAAAGCGGGACTTATGGCGGGTGATAAAATAGTCAGCATTAACGGTTCATCCGTTCATCTGGTTGAGGAAATATCTTTCAGGTTATCTCAGAGAAAAAGTGAGAATGTTGTTTTAGGATATGAGAGAGACGGCGAATATTTTGAGAAAAACGTTGATATCCCTAAAGGCGAAAATATTGGAATCACCGTCAACAAAAAAACTCCGCTTTTTGGCGAAAGTATGGAAGGTTTTGAAAGTGTTGGCTTTTTTGATTCTATAAGAGCGGGTTTTTGGAAAAGCGTTTATATGGTAAAAATTACGTTCTATGGCATCGGGCAGCTTTTTACTATGCAGACTTCCTTAGACGACGTTGCCGGCCCTATCGGACTTACTTCCGCTGTTGATGATGTATATGAGGAAACAATTAAGGTGAGTATCGGGGCTACCGTCGCAAGTATGGCTAATATTGCGGCTTTGTTAAGCGCTAACCTTGGGGTTATGAATCTTTTGCCTATTCCCGCTCTTGACGGGGGTAGATTTATTTTTCTTGTCCTTGAAGCTATACGAAGAAAGCCTATTCCTCCTGAAAAAGAAGGTATGATTCATTTCGTCGGTTTTGCTGTTCTGATGGCGTTCGGCGTTTTAGTCGCTTTTAACGATATTTTTAAACTGATTTAATTTATAGTCAGTCAACTTGAAAAATGAATAAGTTCGGCGGTTTAAAACTCTTTTACTTATTTTCAAGTTGATTAGACTTCTTTCGATACTTCTATTGGCATGAAGTTTCGAAAGAAGTCTATTGACTATGTTTCTCAACTATTTTTTGATTATTGCGGGTGATTTTTATGCTTTTTGAAAGAAAAAAAACGAGGGTTTTAAATATAGGCGGCGTTAAAATAGGCGGGGATAACCCTATCGCCGTTCAGTCTATGTGCAATACGGATACAAGAGACGTTACATCGACTGTTAATCAGATTCACAGGCTTCAGGAGGCGGGCTGTGAAATTATAAGAGTTGCCGTTCCCGATATCAAGGCGGCCGAGGCTTTGAGGGATATTAAAAAAAATATTAATATCCCTCTTGTTGCAGATATTCATTTTGATTACAGGCTTGCTCTTAAAGCTGTTGAAAACGGTGCGGACAAGCTTAGAATAAATCCGGGAAATATCGGAGACGAGGAAAGGGTCAGGGAAGTTTCCAAAGCTTGCAGGAAGCGGGGAATTCCTATACGTATTGGTGTGAATTCCGGCTCCCTTGAAAAAGATATCCTCAAAAAATACGGCAGGGTAACGCCGGAGGGCCTGGTCGAAAGCGCCCTCAGACACGTCCGCATTCTTGAAAAATATGACTTTTATGATATTGTGGTTTCAATTAAAGCGTCTGACGTACCTTTTACAGCAAAGGCTTATTCTCTTTTATCGGATAAAATTGATTACCCGCTTCATATCGGAATTACCGAGGCGGGAACTCTTTGGAGCGGTTCTATAAAATCTTCCGTGGGAATCGGACTTATATTAGGTCTGGGAATAGGCGATACTATAAGAGTTTCTTTGACGGGCGACCCGGTTGAGGAGGTTAAGGTCGGAAAAGCTGTTTTAAAGGCGTTGGGGCTTAGAAAATCTGGTGTGGAGTTTATTTCATGTCCTACCTGCGGAAGAACAGAAATTGATTTGATTTCTATCGCCGGCGCGGTTGAGAGAAAATGCGCCGATATCAATAAAAATATTAAAGTCGCCGTTATGGGGTGCGCCGTAAACGGCCCCGGAGAAGCGAGAGAGGCGGATATCGGCATAGCGGGAGGAAAAGGAACCGCTCTTATTTTTAAAAAGGGAGAAATTATAAAAAAGGTTGACGAAAACAGGATTGTTGACGAATTGATTAAGGAAATTGAAAAAATTGACTGATTATAGCAAAACAATAAAATAATGCAGTCGGCAAATTATAAAAATATGATACATTCAACAATTATTTTGTTGTTTTGCCCTGAAAATTCTGCCGACTGCTATATAAAAAATAGTTTTGTTTCTGGCGGGTGAGTTTTTTGAACAATACTTTAAATGATTTAAAAAGTTTTGAGGAAGTTTTTTCTAAGGTTAAAGTTTCGGCTAACGTGTTAAGCGTGCTGAAAAAAACAAAGGTTGACAGAATTAAGGTATCTAAGGCAACAAGGACTATGGATATTGTCCTTGTGTGCGACAATGTACTTAACGAAGCTTGTTTTACAGATTTTGAGAGGGATATCAAAAATAATTTTCCTTCGGTTTCTGATGTAAATGTAAATGTTTTTTATGATATTGACAATACGCTGACTGAAAAAATTGAACTGTATCGTCTGAATATTTTAAACAGGGTTAAAAACAAAAGTCCTTTTTGTTATAATCTTTTAAAAAGCGCCAAGTGGGAAACGGAAGAAAACACAATAATTATTAATGTGGACTGCAGAAGCGCTTTTCTGTTCAGAGCGAAGAAAATTGACGATGAGATAAAAAATATTTTAAAAAAAAGATTTGGTCTTGTTGTCAATGTTTTATTTAAAAACAATCCCGTTAAAATTAAAACGGCGGATGAACAAAAAAAAGTGATTGACAGCGCTTTGAAACAAAATAAATTTGCGGAAAGTTTTTTAAAGTCGCCTGCTGATTTTAATGTAAAATCAGAAAACAGCGGAGAAAAAAGCAAACCGTCGGTTTCGGCGGGAAGTGATTTGAATAATCAGAGTTTCGCGAACAATAAAAAGTTTAAAAAAAGAGTTAATACCAAATTTACCGCATTTGACGATGATATCCGTAAAATAAAGGATTCGGTCGCTGAGGGGGAGACGGTTTCTGTTTCGGGAAAAATACTTTCTCTTGACGAGCGGGAAACAAAAAAAGGTAAATTTGTTATAAGTATTGATATAACGGATATGTCTGATTCGGTTACTGTTAAATTTTTCTTGAAACCGGAGGAATATACCGACGAGGTTAAAGGTCTGCTTAAAGTTAAAAGTTACATAAACGTTAAGGGCAGGGCACAGTATGACGAATATGCCGGAGAAATAAATATTATGGCGAGCAATATCTGCGAGGGAATCGCTCCTGAACCGAAAAAGGACAATTCAGAGGAAAAAAGAGTCGAACTTCATTTGCATACACAGATGAGTATGATGGACGGTATTAATTCCGCAAAGGATTACATCGAAAGAGCCGCTTTATGGGGACACAAGGCTATCGCTATTACCGACCACGGCGTCGTTCAGGCGTACCCGGAGGCTATGGAGGCGGCTAAAAAATACGGCGTTAAAGTTTTATACGGCGTTGAGGCGTACCTTGTCGACGACCTTGGAGCTGTTGTTCAATCGGGAAGAGGACAGAGTATTTCTGACGAGTACATTGTTTTTGACCTTGAGACAACGGGACTTAATAAGGAAACGGATAAAATTATTGAGATAGGCGCTGTTAAAGTTAAAAACGGTGAAATTAAAGAAAGGTTTTCCGCTTTCGTAAATCCGAAAGCAAAGCTTAGCGACAAGATTATAAAACTTACGGGAATAACCGATGATATGCTTTATAATCAGCCGGACGAGGACGAGGTTTTGCCAAGGTTTCTTGAGTTTTTCGGAAATTCTGTTTTAGTCGCTCACAACGCTAATTTTGATGTGGGGTTTGTGAGACAATGGGCAAAGAAAAAGGGTATTGAGATAAACAACTCTGTTCTGGATACCGTTGAGCTTTCTAAAGTTTTATTCCCTGAACTTTCAAGATATAAACTTGATGTTGTCGCGAAACATCTGGGCGTTTCTCTGGAAAATCACCACAGAGCCGTTGACGACGCTTTTTGTACGGCGGAGATTTTTGTTAAATGTATTGATATTTTAAGAGAAGCCGGAGTTTTAAATTTAAATGATATCAATACTCTCGCAAGCAAAAACATTGATATTAAAAAGCTTAAAACTTATCACGCCGTTATACTTGTTAAAAATCAAAAGGGACTGAGAAATTTATACGAACTTATCTCAAAATCACATATTGAGTATTTTTTCAGACGGCCGAGAATTCCCAAAAGTGAATATCTTAAATTTAAAGAAGGTCTTATTATCGGAACCGCCTGCGAGGCGGGAGAGTTTTTTAAGGCGGTTTTTGAGAATAAACCCGAGGAAGTTATTAAGGAACTTATTGATTTTTATGATTATCTCGAAATTCAGCCTGTGGACAATAACGAGTTTATGCTCAGAGCCGGCGCCGTCGGTTCCAAAGAGGAACTTATTGACATCAATAAAAGAATTGTCGCTTTGGGAGAAAAGTACAACAAACCGGTAGTCGCTACCTGCGACGCCCATTTTCTCGACCCCTCCGACGAGTTTTACAGAAGAATAATTCAGGCGGGGGAAGGTTTCAAGGACGCTGATAATCAGCCGCCGCTTTTTTTCAGAAATACAGTGGAGATGCTTGATGAGTTTAAATATTTGGGCGATAAAAAGGCTTACGAGGTAGTTATTAAAAATACTAATCTGATTTGTGATATGATTGGAGATGTTAAACCGATACCCGATGAGACTTTTCCTCCTAAAATTGACGGCGCGGAAGAACAGCTTACTCAAATTACGATGACAAAGGCAAAATCAATTTACGGCGACCCGCTTCCCGAAATTGTGGCAAAAAGGCTTGACAGGGAGCTTAATTCCATTATTAACAACGGGTTCGCTGTTTTATACATAATCGCTCAGAAGCTTGTCTGGGATTCAAATGACCACGGCTATATTGTAGGGTCAAGAGGTTCGGTCGGTTCTTCCTTTGTCGCCACTATGGCGGGTATTACGGAGGTTAATCCTCTTTCTCCTCACTATGTGTGTCCGAATTGCAAATATTCTGATTTTGATTCGGAAGACGTTATCGCTAATCTTGGCAATTCCGGCTGTGATTTGCCCGATAAGGTTTGTCCTGTATGCGGTACAATGCTGAAAAAGGAAGGACACGATATTCCTTTTGAGACTTTCCTCGGATTTAACGGTGATAAAGAACCCGATATTGACCTTAACTTTTCGGGAGAGTATCAGCAGCAGGCTCACGCTTATACGGAGGAACTCTTTGGAAAGGGAAACGTTTTTAAGGCGGGTACTATCGGTACTATGGCTGAAAAAACGGCTTACGGTTATGTTAAAAAATATATTGACGAAAGAGCTGTTAAAATGAGAAAGGCTGAAATAAACCGTCTTAAACTGGGTTGTGTCGGAATAAAAAGAACTACGGGACAGCACCCCGGAGGACTTATGGTTGTTCCGAGAGATAAAAGTATTTATGAATTCTGTCCTGTTCAAAGACCCGCGAACGACCAGAACTCAAATGTGACCACAACGCATTTTGATTATCATTCAATAAGCGGAAGGCTTTTAAAGCTTGATTTGCTCGGGCACGACGTTCCGACTGTTTTACGTATGTTTAAAGATATAACGGGGTTTGACCCGCTGGAAGTTCCTCTTGACGACAAGGAAACCATGTCGTTATTTACTTCTCCCAATGCCCTTAATGTTACCGAGGAGGAAATAAAATGCAAAACAGGTACTATGGGTATACCTGAGTTTGGCACTAAATTTACAAGGCAAATGCTTATGGACACAATGCCCCATACATTTTCAGAATTGGTTCGTATTTCAGGAATTTCTCACGGTACCGACGTATGGGTCGGAAACGCTCAGGACCTTATTAAAAACGGTACCGCTACCCTTAAAGAAGTTATTGCTACCCGCGACGACATTATGACATATCTTATAAACAAGGGCGTTGAAAATAAAACGGCTTTTATGATTATGGAAAAAGTCCGTAAGGGAAAAGGACTTACGGAGGAGTTTGAAACGGCTATGAGAGCCGCTGACGTCCCCGAGTGGTATATTGACTCCTGCAAAAAGATTAAGTATATGTTCCCTAAGGGCCATGCTGTCGCTTATGTTACGAATTCTTTCAGAATAGGTTATTTTAAGGTGCATTTTCCTTACGCTTTTTACGCCGCCAGTTTTTCCGTTAAGGCGGAGGATTTTGACTATGTAATGATGTGTAACGGCATTCAAAGAGTCAAGGAAAATATGGAGCGGATTAACTCACTCGGAAACGACGCTTCCGCTAAAGAAAAAAATACTCTTACGGTTCTGGAATTGGTTTTTGAAATGTATGTAAGAGGTTTTAAGTTTGTCGAAATGGATTTATATAAGTCGGACGCCGTTAAGTTCAAGGTTACGGACGAGGGACTTCTTCCTCCTCTCTGTACTATTCAGGGTCTTGGGGAAAACGCCGCTTTAAATATTGTCGAGGAAAGAAAAGAGGGCGATTTTTTCACTGTCGAGGAATTCAGAGAAAGAACAAAGGTCAGTAAGACAGTTATTGCCCTTTTGAAAGAAAGCGGAGTTTTAAAAGGTATTCCCGATACCAATCAGATGACTTTGTTTTAGAGTGTTTTTATAGCAGACTATAAAATTAATGTCATTTATTGCGGATATTTTATATTGCAATTTATAAGAACGGTTGATTGTATAATGAAATAGGACACGAAAAGAAAATAAAAAAGAAAAATC